>NZ_PYCI01000078.1:0-29606 GCF_003015105.1 Chroococcidiopsis sp. CCALA 051
CCCCTGTTCCCCTTGTCCTCCTGTCCCTAATTCCCAATCCCTACAATGCAGACAAATCTCTGGACTGATGCTGACCACGTTTTGTGGTATCTCGCCAAGGTAGATAAAATTCCCCATCGGACTAAGGGAGAAGGCGTTTTGTTAGAACAAGTACCAAAAACTGTGGAGAGAATTCTCGATTTGGGGACGGGAGATGGTCGTTTGCTGGGTTTGTTAAAAATAGATCGTCCGCAAGTTCAAAGCGTGGCGATCGATTTTTCTCCGACAATGCTAGAAGTGGTTCGTCAGCGCTGCTTATCCTACTATTATTACTGAGTTCACAACACATTTATTGTATAATATAGCACACTGATTCGGGTTGAAAAATCATCCAACTTATTAGTGTGTTCGGAGTTCATGCTGAAAAAAGTAGATAACAAGTGGCAGTTTGCCAGTGAAAATAATCTAGAAGATTTTGTTTGGAGTAGACTCAATAGCCTGCTGGGACTCTCTGGTTTAAGACGACAGTACAGAGTATACGGCGATACCTGCGATATCTTGGCACTAGATGAAAATAGCAGATTGGTAATATTGGAACTAAAAAACGTTGAAGATCGATACATAGTTCAGCAACTTACCCGTTATTATCACAGCTTGTTAGATGAAAAGCCTTTTCAGCAGCAAGTGAATTATCAACTACCAATCCGACTGATAGCGGTTGCTCCCAGCTTTCATTACCATAATTGGATAGATAAGAAATATCATCAACTAAGTTTTGAGTTTATGACTTTTACACTTAGCCAACAACAGAATGAGGTGTGTTTGCAGTTACAAAATTTAGATACAAAGGAAAATATTCAAACAACAGTTTTGAATGTATCGCTTATACAAAAAACAAAAGTTTCACAGCCTCAAACCTTAGTAATTACTGAGAGCAGCGGCACTGCTATTTATACTAGAGCTATAGATAACATTTTATCTTATTATGTGCTTGTCAAGAATGCTCATAAGTTGGGAATTCCTGAGTTGGAACCTTCTGAAATTGAAAGACTCAACAATTTGGGTTTTCCCAATAAAGTCAGCAAGCTTTTTAAGATTCGAGTAAAGGAAACAAGAACGAAGAGTGGTTATCGAGAAATCTCAATCCGAGTTCCTTCAAGTATAGGTGTTTGGGATTTTCATTGGTGGGTAGATGCTCATGTACCAACTGCAATTGAAACTATTAGTCCAACTGGTCGCCGTTATTTCTGTTATCACATCTAGGTAGAAGAAAGATGATTGATAACTATAATTCCAAAATTGTTTATCATCTAAAGCTCGATCGCCAACTTCTGTGCAGAAAGATAGAATGGGCGAGAGGAACACGTCACGGAATCTCAAGTGATGGAAACAAAACAACTAGGGAATACTGGTGTCACCATCAGCGCTATCGGTCTAGGTGGAATGCCAATGTCTTTGAGCAGCAGACCACCGGAAGCACAAGCGATTGAGACTATTCATCGCGCTCTCGATTTAGGTGTAACTCTAATTGATACGGCTGACTCCTATTGCAAAGATGAGTCAGATAAACACCACAACGAGCGTTTAATTCATCAAGCGTTACAACAATATCAGGGTGATGCGAGTAACGTAGTTGTTGCTACCAAAGGCGGTTTAATGCGTCCTGGCGGAAGTTGGACGCGCAATGGTAATCCAGACCACTTGCGGGAGACGATTCGGATTAGTTTTGACGCTTTCGGAGGAGAAAAACCGATCGATCTGTGGCAATATCACGCTCCAGATCCAAACTATACAATCGAGGAATCTCTCACTCCTGCCAAAGAAGCCGTTGCAGCGGGAACGATCCGGTATGTTGGTGTTTCTAATTTCTCTGTAGAACAGATTAAACGCGCCCGCGACGTAGTTGATATCGTCTCCGTTCAAAACCAATATAATCCCTGGCAGCGACAACCAGAGACAGATGGAGTATTAGAATATTGCGAACGTGAAGGTTTGACTTTCTTGCCTTGGAGTCCTTTAGGGGGTAGCCGTCGCGTTGCTAGCTTGCCAGACATTCCCGCGATCGCTCAATTAGCCAAAACGAAGGGTGTCTCTGTCTACGCGATCGTCTTAGCATGGCTGCGGGCAAAATCCCCTTGTGTAGTGCCTATTCCTGGTGCGAGTAAAGCTAGTAGTATCGAAGATTCTGTCAAATCTGCCCAAATTCAACTATCTTCAGATGAAGTAGAGCAAATCGATCTCGCTACAGGCTAACTTACAAAGTATGAAAGACATCCAGCGTCGGCAAGCAACGCAGGCAGATTATGATTTTTTGCATGACTTGCACCAGCAGACTTTTCGGCTGTATGTCGAACAAACTTGGGGCTGGGACGACCAACAGCAAATAGAACTGTTTCGTCAGTCCCACCAAAACCTGGACGAGTCGCCTTTTGAAATTTTGTGTCTTGAGGAGAAAGAGATTGGCTGTATTACGATCGAGGATAAAGGCGATTTTCTCTTCCTTGACTACATTGCCATATTACCTGATTATCAAAATAGAGGGTTGGGTACTCAATTAATTGGCGAACTTTTAGAATTAGGTAAAAGTAGAGGAATTCAGGTGCGCCTTAACGTTATTAAAGTAAATCCCGCCAGAAAGCTTTACGAACGATTGGGATTTCAGGTTGTCGGTAGCGACGAATATCGCTACTATATGACAGCTTGAGACGTTCCGTAGAACGCCTCTACAACTATACATCGTAAATCAGACATTCAAGCGATTCTGGATACTCTATACAGTAGAGATCGAGACTATTTCTTTGTTGAGCCGCTTCACGATGGCTTCTTTCTGCTTGTAATTCTTCCACAATGTCCCACGCTACCGCGCATTCGCTAGAACTGTCACCTGAAGTTTGGCACGCAGCACGCGCTTCTTCTAAAGCTTGCACGATCGCTTTTTCTAAAGAATTACTAATTTCGTTTCCCGCGATCGCAGTAGCCATTTTAGTGACTTGGGAGGGACGATCTGTTGCCTGAGTCATAAAAAATCTCCTGTTTAGCTTTTCAGCCTTGATTCCGCTGTGCTTGTCTTTCTCGCTCCCTCAAAGTTGGTAACTCTGAGTATTTCCTTTTCTAATTTAGGCATGAGAAGACCAGATGCCAGTGAGTAAAACCGTAATTTCAAGCATCGGTTTTTACTGCCTATATCCTAGATCGATTTTTCTAGATGCTGTGGTTTTGCTTATAATTTTTTAGTTTAGTTTTTCGTACATTAATCTTAGACTTCTAATATTTTAAACATTTAATCAAATATTCTTATAACTTAAAAAAATATTTACAACTTTTGTTAAATAAATTATAGTATTTGCCTTAGAAAATGCTCGAAATTAATAGAACTGTCAGCGTACTTATTTTGTAGCTAGCATAATACTAATGTAAATAAATCGTTTGAAATACATTCGTAGGGGCGCACAGCTGTGCGCCCCTAAAGATCTATATCTAATTTTATAAAGATAGAATAATCTAAAGTAGATACGCAAACAGTAACTCCAAATAAAAAGTATAATTCATAATATCAAGCCGCTCAGAATACAATCGCATTCTAAGCGGCTGAATGATTAACATATAGTTAGATATAAAAGACAACTCTAAACGTGAACTACCTCAGACCGTTCTGATGGAGGGTTTCGCCTCCCCTTGGTAGTAACGAAGTGGAGGAAGCGATAAAAACTCCACACCGTTTAGAACTGATATTTACACTGTCCATTTGCCTGACATCGCTCTCCTTCGGCTAATGGTTCTGGGTCACAACGGCGTAACCCCCATCCAGTGCGTTCTTTTATTATCTACAGTTACTAGAATAGCGATTCCAGAAACGGTAGCGATCGCACCATAGTAAGAGTTTCTACTCATTAATAAGTTAGAGTCTACTCATTCACTTTTTTCTATCCAGAAGCAGTTGTCAGGGAGTAGGGAGAATTCGGAATTCGGAATTCGGAATTCGGAATTCACGCATTCAAAATTTACCACTCGCAAGAGCGCAAGAGCGCCTTTCACCAACTATCAACCATCAACCATTAACCAATCACAACATAATCAATCCTTGTCTTGCTCCTAAAGTCACGGCTTCTGTACGGCTGCTGGCGTTGAGTTTGCTAAAGATAGAGGAAACGTGAAACTTAACCGTATGCTCCGAGATCCCTAAACGCTTGGCGATCGCCTTATTGCCCAACCCCTCAGCTAGCATTCCCAAAACTTCAATTTCGCGGGAAGTTAATGCTTGTAGTGGTGTCGTTGCTTCTACAACTCTTTCGCTCATTGGTAAAAGAGTAAGGAGAAGATCGATCGCATCGGCGTGCAATACAACTAATCCACTTGCAACAGCTTCTACAGCTTGTAAAATCTCTTCTGCGGATGCCGATCGCGGTAAGATGGCTTTGACACCAGAACGAAGCAGTTCGGGTAGGCGATCTCGATCCTCGGTATCGATAAGAATGGCGATTGGTAATTCTCCTACTTCTGATAATGCAACTAATTTTTCACTGACAGGCTCTCCTTCTGGTAAACTCAGCTCGATCAGAACTACATCAGGGTTATGAGTTGCGATCGCCGCAGCTAAGGTAACTGGATCGGCAGAACTACCAATTGTCAATAAATCGGGATTTGTCCGCACGATACTCTCTAAACCCGCACGGACAATCGGATTAGTGGCAGCAACCAGAACCCGCATCACGCCGCTACTGCTCCCGACTTATCTGGAATTTGGATTTGCGCGATCGCCGATTTGCCAGCACGAATCAAATTGAGTTGCAGTAAATCTCCTGGGGAAAACTGCCAAAGAACTTCGGCTAAATCTGAAATGTCAGTGAAACCTCGTCCGGCTACTCCTGTTAATACATCGCCAGTTAATAATCCAGCAGATTCAGCTAAACTATCTGCTTGTACTGCCAAAATTAATAAACCTAACCTGCGCCTGTATCTCCGCCCGATTGCCACAGGCTGGAGAGTCACTCCTAAATAAGGTTTAACTGTACCACGCCGTAAGAAACGCTCTACTATATTGCTGGGTATAGCTAAGCCTAAACCACCTGCGATCGCGGTGTTGATCCCGATTACTTTACCTTGAGTATCGGCAAGAGCGCCGCCAGAATTCCCAGAACGCAAGCGAATATCTGCCTGTATCCAGGTTCCAGTTTGATGCTTGGCAGTTTGATTTTTGCCAGTTTGATTTTTGGAACTGACTGTGTGAATAATTCCAGTTGTTAAAGCATTTGTTATACCTAGTGGATTACCAACTGCGAACACCATCTGACCGACTCGCAGCGTGTCAGAATCCCCAATGGGAGCAGCTGGTAGATCGGTAGCATCAACCTTCAATACGGCTAAATCTTGTAGGCGATCGCGGTTAGTACATACAGCGTCGAGAACCCGATTATCAGCAAGTTTGACTGTAGGGCGATCGCTCCTAATGACGTGAGCATTCGTAATAATGACACCATCAGCTTGCCAAATTACACCAGAGCCGCCGCCAAATCTTCGGTCTTGTATCTGTACCGTAGAACGGCTCAAAGCTGCGGCAACACTTGCTAGTTCGTCATTTAGTGTAGTCATATCAACGTTCTCCAATCGCGATCGGTACTGTTAATAATGCGCCGCCTCGAATCACTTGTGCGTTGAGGGTTTTACCTACAGACTCCGAGCCGAGCATTGCTTGCACGTCTCCGGTGTCGGCGATCGGTCTACCATCAAGGGAAATAAGTACGTCGCCAATGAATACGCCAGCGCGATCGGCGGGACCATCGGATTCGATATTGACGACGATTACGCCCCCGTTACTGGATAAGTTCAACGCATTTTTCAGATTGTCGGGTAGTAACACGGGCTGCATTCCCAAACCCAAATAACCCCTGGCAATTTTGCCTTTTTCCAATAAGGTGTCAATAACGCGGTTAACAGTCGCAACAGGTATAGCTAGCACCATATTACGAGGACCAACAGTATTGATACCGACAACACTACCTTTTGCATCTACTAATGGACTGCCAGAAAAACCAGGATAAAGTGATAAATCTAATTTGAGCAATCCTTCAGTCTGTTTGCCACACCAATCTCGTTGTGTAACACCAATACCTTTGGCGCTAACAACTCCCCAGCTAGCACTTAAACCGCTCTCACCAGGACGTGCTACAGCTAACACTAAGTTTCCAACTTGCAAAGTACCGCTATCGCCAATTTCTGCTGTAGGTAATTGGACATCTGGTATTCTGAGTACAGCTAAATCCGTGCTGGAATCTCGACCGATTAAAGTTGCAGCTACAGTGCGATCGTCTGGTAGCCTGACAGCAATTTCCTCATCCCGCCTTACCGTATGTTCGGCAGTAACGATGATACCATTGCGCCAGTGAACGCCAGTGGAAGGAATACGGTGACGTGCATTTACAGCAACAACGGCACGACCTGCCCGTTCGACTGCATCAGCTAAATTATTGGAAAGTGCTAGCAAAGTATTACTCTCAATTGATGGCGACTCCATATCATTTTTCCTTTTAGCAAGTGGTCATTTGTCATTGGTCATTTGTCGCTGCTCCCTACTCCCTGCTCCCTTTCTTCTCAACAACTGATTACTCATCATCATGCCGAACTGATACTATGGATGACATCAGAAAAATGGGGAGAGGAAGACCTAGAAAAATGGCTAGGGACTATATCTGTAAATAAAAAAGCTGCCGTTAATACGGACAGCTCTTGGTTACTTATTCAAATTCGGTCAGCGTTTCTCAGTAGGTTAAATAGTTCTATTCTGTAGTTAAGACTTAAAAAATCTAGTGAAATAGCTGGCAAATAGCAATTAATTTTTCAGCTTAAGCTTATTTTGAAATACGTTGTTAGCTGACGTATTTGAAGTAGCTTCCACCAATATTAACTGATTCTGGTGTGGTTCCGTGCAAAATAGCGATAAGTTCTTGCGTGCCAGGATTGTTAGCAAATTCAGCATAAATTCCCGTTCCTTGTAGGAGTAAATCGCTTGGTGCTGCACCTAAGCTGTAGGTGACTTGTGTTTGCATAAATGATGGTCCAGATGTGTCAATACTTCTTAAAACGATCGTATCTTCAAGAGGATTGAAGTCTGTAATCAGAGCGTAATCGTTATTGCCAGCAAATCTGTAAGATGTACCTGCGCCATCACGCCCAGCACCACCTTCAAGCCTGAAGGTATCTGCTCCTGCACCTCCCGTCAAGACATCTATTTCATTAGCACCGCGACTAACTGAACTACCAATGTATGCACCTCCTCCAGCACCATCAATGATGTCGTTTCCTTCTCCTCCATCTAAAACATCGTTGCCAAATCCACCAATTAAGTTATCGTTGTTTCCATCTCCAAATAAGATATCGTTACCGTTGAAACCGTATAGAGTGTCGTTACCTGTTCCGCCGTATACAGTATCGTCTCCGTAACCGCCATCTAGTAAGTCGTTGCCCGATCCGCCTTTCAATCTATCGTTACCGTTGCCTCCCCACAGAGAGTCATCTCCATCTCTACCGTAAAGTTTATCGTTGCCATCGTAGCCGTAAATAAAATCGCTCTCAGCAGTATCGAGACTGCCGGAAAGTTTGTCATCGGAAAATGTTCCTTCAATAGTTGCCATGTTCTTTGCTCCTCTTACCAGGTTTGTTTGATTATTTGTAGATTGGTTGAAAAATTTTCTCTGTCAGATTGACTAGCAGAAGACGGAGAAGTTCAATCCAATAATTACAACCTAACTTTGCAGCTTGCCGCTGTCTTGAGAAGGATTACTGCACAACTTAGTAAAAAAAGTTACTTTGAAGCTCTCGTAGCGATCGCCATCGGCAATGGTGCTTATTGCAACTATTTTCATTAAAAATTTGTCGCCCAAACAGCTCGTAGCTTTGCTAGAGCTTAGATTTGGGTAGCGAAACCACTTGAATATAATTTCATTTAAAAAGTTTATTTAGCTGTATTTGCTATCGTTATAATTAATTTTCTTACCTAAATAATATTAAAAATATATTATTAATAATTTTTTAATAATATTTTTATATTTGAGCAAATTGCCAACGAATGGTATTATCTTACCGTCTTTCTTTGTTTTTGTCTATCTCTTTATAAAGCAGAGAAGAACTTAGCTGTACTTCATTTATTATTATGCCGCAATTGTGCAGATTTGGTGCAGATTTGGTGCAGTTTTATTGCAGCTATTTTTGCGGAAAGTACAATCTTCTAGGTAGAAGCAACCTTTATCAGAAATTCATAGTTTTATCTCAAGAACTATAGCAGAAATACTCAAGACTCGCTCTGAAACAGAAAGAATGAAACGTAGCCTGCGTTACTCAACGCGATAACAACAGTACAGCTATACCACTTAGGGCTACAAAAACCCCTAAAATTGCTCTAAGACTGATTCTTTCTCCCAAGCAAACAGCTATAGGAATGACAAATAAAGGACTGGTATTGCTCAGCGTGAGGGCAACTCCTACAACTGCAAACTTGACTGCTACCTGTTGCAGCCAGATTCCTAAGTAAGTGCCAGCAAAAGCAGCAATACACATTGCTACTATAGTCTTGGCATTTAAGCTTTTGAACTCAAAGCGCCTGTGGTGCTGCCTCTGCCATCCCCAGGGCAACAAAATCAACACGCCACCGCACAATCGCAATAAAGCTGCCCATAAAGGACTAATATTGCTGGTAGTTAGTACGATCCGAGAAATGACAGCACCACTAGCAAGGGCGATCGCGGCTAAAATCCCAAAACCAACACCTCGTTGTATGCGTGTATGCCTTTCTCCTAAATTTGGTACTCGTTCTGTAACTACCCAAGCCACGCCTAGAATTGTTAGTAGAATGCCGCACCACGCACTCACGCTGAGCTGTTCTTGCAGAAAAATCAATGCCAAAATTGCTGCAAGAGGAGGTGATAAAGTCTCCATTAACAAGGCGCGTCTAGCACCTAAGTAATTTAAAGCAAAGAAGAACGCTGTATCTCCAATCCCAATTCCTAAAACCCCACTGAGTAGAAGTAAGCCTAAAGTAGTAGGAGTAACATCTGAAAATGTTGATTTTTGTACCAATAGCGTACAAACAAGTAAGGCGATCGCGATCGCGCCTTTGAGAATATTTAATTCTAGTGGTGGAATGCGTTGTCCGATGCGTCCGTAGATAACTGAAGATATTGCCCACAAACAAGCAGCTGTTAGCGCCGCCAGCTCACCTAAAAAATCTGTCTGCAAGATTGCAAAAAAGTTATTAAAAATACTGAACAACTCTTTTTAATGTTTTAGATAAAATACTATAACGCCTTTTTCAGGTTAGCACTCAAAGTACTTTAGTGCTAATTTTTGTATGTTACTTTTTAGCACTCAAGAGCCAACAGTGCTAATTTCTTAACTTAATATTTCTCATGATATAGCTCATTCTCCGCCTTTTTTCGGATGTCAAATCACTATAATTACAGCTATAACAATTGCTAAATAATAAGGACTATTAAGTGGCTAGTGGCTGGTGACTAGAAAAGAGCTTAGCTACCGATCGCTGACAATTGACAACTGATAACTAATATTAAGAGGTCAAGATGGAATATACATTTGAAATTGTAGGGGTGTCGCCGATTCTCTACTTTTTTCAGCATCAACAGCAAGTCGTACAAGTTCCTCAGTGTCGAGGAGTAGAGTATTTAGGAGCATACAAATGTACCTTGGATGCTTTTTTAAAATCGATAGAAACTATTCCCTGCAAACAAGATTGGAATTTAGAGCAAGTCATCGATACCGTCGTTAGTTTTTGGATGCGTAACTCAGACACGGTTCAGTATTGGAAATCTCGTTTTGACGATGCTGGTGGCAAAGATAATTTATTAGTAGCAAGAGTAGCAGATGTCAATGGTTTAAAGGCAGAGTTTGAAGCGTTATTGAGTGACGGATAATCGATATTACCAACAACCAAAAACTAACTACTTACTACTTACTTTCCCATCGTAATAGTCTTGGGAGTTGGGATAAATCGAGGGCGTAGTTCAAAGCCCACAACACAATATTGACAAGTAATAAATTCTTTATCCAAAGCAGTTCATCAGTTGGGCTTAGTAGTGTCATGCCTTCATACAGCTGCCAGATACGATAAGGCAAGTAAAGATAAGGAACCATGACCCACACAACAGTATGAAAATATCTCAGGGTGACAATTTCGGAAAGAATTTGCAGACCCAGCATGACTAAGTATGGTATCAGTACAGTTAAAATGCTGGAGTAGCCCTGCCAAATTCCCCACAGCAAAGCGGCTATTGGTAGCAATAATCCGATAATCTGTACCGTACCAAACCATATTTTGAACCACTCAGGCAGTGGTTCGGGAAGATAAAAAGGTTTTGAGTGTCTCCACGCCCAGCCAACGAGGGCAAAAAAGGACGTGGCGATCGCAAAAAACAGCAGGTTCTCGAACAGTAGGTAAACTTCTGTAGACATCTGCAAGCTAGAGAATAAACAACGAGCGATCGCGCTTGTTTGTACTTTCTTGTTTGTATTTTAGCGGATAGTATCTCTAGCAAGAATGCGATCGCTCGCGACACAGAACTGCAAACGACGATTTTGTCAGCAATCAGCCGATTGACAGCTCCATGACACAACTGTTACCGACTAAGCTTAACGTGCGATCGCCAACTTGTGCTTGCTCCAAGCAATTCTTGAGTTTACTAGCTAATACTTGCACGTTTGGTTCGTCCAACAAACCCAAATGCGTACCAGGTATTTCATGGATCTCGACTCCTGGCTCGACAAAGCTATTCCAACCGCGATCGGGTGTAGAGTAACACCATCTCAAAACTTCTTTACTCGTAAACAGAGCCACTCGACCGGAGTAACTTTGCGGAACGTAATCTACCATTGTTGCCTGCTTTAGCGCCTCAATTAGCACCATATCGTAAGGGTTGGCATTTTCAGATAAAGCGTAGTTGTTCCACAGGTCATATTTACTGCTTTGTTTGCCAGTCAACAGCGAGTGCATCCAATCTAACTTTTGCAGAAAATAAGTTTGTTTTTCTGGGAGCGGCAATCGCCAAAGAGTATGTAAATAAGTAGAAATCGTGCGAAATAGCGAGGGATTGTGAATAAATAAACGGGGGCTGTAAGTGTCGAACATGGCGAGTAAAGCTACTTCCTCACCCTGCGCTTGTAACTGTCGCGCCATCTCAAAAGCTACCGTACCTCCACTGGAAAAGCCACACAACAAATAAGGACTATTGGGCTGAACCGTCTGCATTTCTTGAATATAATCGGCTGCCATGTCTTCAACTTTGGTGTGAGGGTTTTGTTTACCATCTAACCCCCGTGCTTGCAATCCATAAACAGGTTGTTCCGAACCTAAATGACGAACTAACTTTTGGTAGCCGAGAACGTTTCCCCCCAGCGCGTGGATGCAGAATAAAGGAGATCGATCTCCGTGAGGCTGAATTGCCACTAATGAAGACCAAGAAACTAACTGTTGCGGTTGACCGATTATATTGGCTAGTTGCTCGATTGTTGGTGCTTGAAACAAAGTTGCTAAGGGAAGTTTTATGCCAAACTTGCTTTCGATTTGGGTAAATAGCTGTACGGCTAACAGCGAATGTCCTCCTAGCTCGAAAAAATTATCGCTGACTCCAATTGATTGAATACCTAGAACTTCCGACCAAATTTGGGTTAATTGGAGTTCCACGGCGTTGCTAGGAGCAGCAAAAGCCTTTTCTAGATTGGGTCGATCGCGATCGGGAATTGGTAAAGCGCGACGGTCTACTTTACCGTTAGAAGTGAGCGGGATTTCGGCGATCGCCACGAAAGCAGCAGGAACCATGTACTCTGGTAATCTTTCCTGAAGGAAACGCCGCAGTTCGCTCGTAGCAGGTGCAGGCTGATGTCCTACGACATACGCCACTAGTCGCTTGTGTCCTGGCTCGTCTTCCCGTACTAGGATGACAGTTTCTCTCACTTGCGGGTGTTGTGCCAGTACGGTTTCAATTTCTCCCAACTCGATCCGAAAACCGCGAATCTTGACTTGATGGTCGATCCGACCGAGAAATTCAATGTTACCGTCTGGGAGATAGCGGGCTAAGTCTCCCGTCTTGTAGAGTCGTGCTGTTGGATCGTCGCTAAAGGGGTCGGGAATGAATCTTTGTGCAGTGAGTTCGGGCTGATTTAAATAGCCAGAGGCAAGACATTTGCCACCAATATGTAACTCTCCAGCCACGCCAACCGGACAGGGATTGAGATAAGAGTCGAGAATGTGGTAGCGGGCATTTTGAATTGGTTTGCCGTAGGGAATGCTCACCCAATGCGGCTCGACTGTTTGAATTGGATAATAATTAGACCAGACTGTGGCTTCGGTTGCTCCGCCGAGACTAATGACTTTAACTCCTGGGAATGTAGCTTTGAGTGTGTCTGGTAACTTTACTGGTATCCAATCACCACTCATAAATACTAACCGCAGTTGGGGATAGCGATCGCCCCATTCGATCTTGGGGAAAAAAGTAGCGAGTTGTTGCAGTGCAGGTGGTGCAGAGTCCCAGAACGTAATTGGTTCGTCACGCAATATGCGCAACAAAGCTTCTGGATCTTGTACGTCACGGTTAGATACGACTCGAATCGATCCACCTGCGGCTAAAAGCCCGAAAATGTCATAAACTGACAGGTCGAAGCACAAGGATGTGACGAATAAAACTCTATCGGAAGAGTTGACGGCAAAAGTTTTGTTTACCCACTGAATCAAGTTGATGACGGGTTGATGGCGAACTACAACTCCTTTCGGCGTTCCGGTGGAACCAGAGGTAAAGATTACGTAGGCGACATCATCTGAGCTAGCGGACAGGGGTAAGTTGTCGGTAGGGAGTCGATCCAGATCTGCACGCAGCCAAATTTGGCGATCGAATATTTTCTTTGTATCTTTTGTAGGGGCGCACGGCTGTGCGCCCCTACCAATGTCACGTTTTTCAGCATCCAAACAAATTAAGTGTTGTAGCGCCGGAAGTTGAGATTGAATCTCGTCAAGATTTGGTAGCAGTGAAGTTTGCGTTACCAGACAATCGATCGCCAGTGAAGAAAGCAGTAGTTGAATGCGTGCTTTGGGAAAGCTGGGTTCGAGCGGTACGTATGCACCCCCCGCTTTCAAAATCCCCATGACTGCTACGACTGTCTCTAGCGATCGCTCTAAATATACGGCAACCAGAACTCCTGGCTTCACGCCTAATTGCTGTAAGTGTCGTGCTAATTGATTGGCTCTCCAGTTCAGTTCTCTGTAAGTGAGCTGTCGATCTTCAAAAACAACGGCAACGGCTTCGGGTGTCAGTTCTACCTGTGCTTCAAATAGCTGATGGATGCAAAGCTCTTGGGAAAAATCTGTCTCCGTGTCGTTCCACTCCCGCACGATGCGATCGCGTTCTGCTGTTGTCAACAGGGGCAATTCTCCAATGCACTGCTCGGGGTTTGTTGCTATGCTCGATAGCAAGGTTTGCAAATGTCCTAGCATTCGCTCAATTGTTGCATCGTCAAATATTTGCCGATCGTACTTAAGTTTGAGTAAAAGCTCTGATGCGGCGCAGCTAACTAAGGTGAGTGGATAATTCGTTTGTTCTTCTAATCGGAATTCTAGATTTTGCCATCGACTACCTTGAGCGCGTAAAGCCGAATTCAATTCATAGTTTTCAAATACTAAAAGGCTGTTAAACAGAGGCGTACCACTGGGAACATCGCTCCAACCTTGAATCTTGACTAAAGGAGTATGTTCGTAGTCGCGCAAAGTCACCCACTGCGATCGCAATTCCTGTAACCACGGTAAAAGCTGTTGCTCTGGCGAGACATTGACCCGCACTGGTAGGGTATTAATCAGCAGTCCTACCATAGACTCAGCTCCGGCTACAGAGGAGTGACGGCAAGCTCTCGTGGTTCCAAAGACAATATCGGTTTCGCGACTATAGCGACTCAGTAGTATAGCCCAAGCTCCCTGTACCAAAGTGTTAAGCGTGAGCTGGTGTTGTTGTGCCAAAGATTTTATTATCGCTGTCGTTTGCTCTGACAGTCGCAGTTCGCGATCGCCAAAACTGCGATCGACGATCTCTAAGTCTGTATTTAAGGTTTTAGCTAATGTTGAGTTAGCTATTAATGGAGTTGGTGCAGTAAAGCCTTTGAGTCGTTGTTGCCAAAAGTTGGCGGTTTTTGACCAATCTTGCTGTAACCATTGGATGTAATCTTGATAAGGACGAGGTTGTGGTATTTCTAAGTCCTCTCCCAGGCAGAAAGCATCGTAAAAAGTAAAAACTTCTTTGAGAACTATATGCAAAGACCGACCGTCTAATATGGCATGATGAAAAGTCCAAATCAAGCGGTAGTCACGATCGCCGAGCTGCAACAGAGCTAAACGCATTAATGGCAAGCGATCCATCTGAAAGCCAAGGGCGCGATCGCGCTGAAGATATACTTGCAACTGTTGCTCTTGTTCCATCGCTGACAAGCTGCGCCAATCTTCTCGTTCTATCTCAATAGCGGGTTGTAGGTGGACGCATTGTAATGGTTGGCGATCGCTTTTCCAATCAAAGCTCGTTCTTAAAACTGGGTGGCGTTGCACAACTCGTTGCCATGCTTGAATAAAAGCAGAAATATTGAGGCGATCGCGGATCGAACAAATTACCTGCTCGATATCAACTCCAGATTGTTGAGCGTGGAGGCTATGAAACAGCATTCCCTGCTGCATTGGTGAAAGTGGGTACGCGGTTTCTATAGTTGTTACTTTCATTTGCTTTTAATTCTTAACTCTTAATTCTTAATAGTTAACCGTGAAATTGATTGCTCGTATAGAGACGTTATATATAACGTCTCTATACGAGCAATCAATTTCACGGTTAACTATTAAGAATTAAGAGTTAAGAATTAAAAGCAAATGAAAGTAACAACTATAGAAACCGCGTACCCACTTTCACCAATGCAGCAGGGAATGCTGTTTCATAGCCTCCACGCTCAACAATCTGGAGTTGATATCGAGCAGGTAATTTGTTCGATCCGCGATCGCCTCAATATTTCTGCTTTTATTCAAGCATGGCAACGAGTTGTGCAACGCCACCCAGTTTTAAGAACGAGCTTTGATTGGAAAAGCGATCGCCAACCATTACAATGCGTCCACCTACAACCCGCTATTGAGATAGAACGAGAAGATTGGCGCAGCTTGTCAGCGATGGAACAAGAGCAACAGTTGCAAGTATATCTTCAGCGCGATCGCGCCCTTGGCTTTCAGATGGATCGCTTGCCATTAATGCGTTTAGCTCTGTTGCAGCTCGGCGATCGTGACTACCGCTTGATTTGGACTTTTCATCATGCCATATTAGACGGTCGGTCTTTGCATATAGTTCTCAAAGAAGTTTTTACTTTTTACGATGCTTTCTGCCTGGGAGAGGACTTAGAAATACCACAACCTCGTCCTTATCAAGATTACATCCAATGGTTACAGCAAGATTGGTCAAAAACCGCCAACTTTTGGCAACAACGACTCAAAGGCTTTACTGCACCAACTCCATTAATAGCTAACTCAACATTAGCTAAAACCTTAAATACAGACTTAGAGATCGTCGATCGCAGTTTTGGCGATCGCGAACTGCGACTGTCAGAGCAAACGACAGCGATAATAAAATCTTTGGCACAACAACACCAGCTCACGCTTAACACTTTGGTACAGGGAGCTTGGGCTATACTACTGAGTCGCTATAGTCGCGAAACCGATATTGTCTTTGGAACCACGAGAGCTTGCCGTCACTCCTCTGTAGCCGGAGCTGAGTCTATGGTAGGACTGCTGATTAATACCCTACCAGTGCGGGTCAATGTCTCGCCAGAGCAACAGCTTTTACCGTGGTTACAGGAATTGCGATCGCAGTGGGTGACTTTGCGCGACTACGAACATACTCCTTTAGTCAAGATTCAAGGTTGGAGCGATGTTCCCAGTGGTACGCCTCTGTTTAACAGCCTTTTAGTATTTGAAAACTATGAATTGAATTCGGCTTTACGCGCTCAAGGTAGTCGATGGCAAAATCTAGAATTCCGATTAGAAGAACAAACGAATTATCCACTCACCTTAGTTAGCTGCGCCGCATCAGAGCTTTTACTCAAACTTAAGTACGATCGGCAAATATTTGACGATGCAACAATTGAGCGAATGCTAGGACATTTGCAAACCTTGCTATCGAGCATAGCAACAAACCCCGAGCAGTGCATTGGAGAATTGCCCCTGTTGACAACAGCAGAACGCGATCGCATCGTGCGGGAGTGGAACGACACGGAGACAGATTTTTCCCAAGAGCTTTGCATCCATCAGCTATTTGAAGCACAGGTAGAACTGACACCCGAAGCCGTTGCCGTTGTTTTTGAAGATCGACAGCTCACTTACAGAGAACTGAACTGGAGAGCCAATCAATTAGCACGACACTTACAGCAATTAGGCGTGAAGCCAGGAGTTCTGGTTGCCGTATATTTAGAGCGATCGCTAGAGACAGTCGTAGCAGTCATGGGGATTTTGAAAGCGGGGGGTGCATACGTACCGCTCGAACCCAGCTTTCCCAAAGCACGCATTCAACTACTGCTTTCTTCACTGGCGATCGATTGTCTGGTAACGCAAACTTCACTGCTACCAAATCTTGACGAGATTCAATCTCAACTTCCGGCGCTACAACACTTAATTTGTTTGGATGCTGAAAAACGTGACATTGGTAGGGGCGCACAGCCGTGCGCCCCTACAAAAGATACAAAGAAAATATTCGATCGCCAAATTTGGCTGCGTGCAGATCTGGATCGACTCCCTACCGACAACTTACCCCTGTCCGCTAGCTCAGATGATGTCGCCTACGTAATCTTTACCTCTGGTTCCACCGGAACGCCGAAAGGAGTTGTAGTTCGCCATCAACCCGTCATCAACTTGATTCAGTGGGTAAACAAAACTTTTGCCGTCAACTCTTCCGATAGAGTTTTATTCGTCACATCCTTGTGCTTCGACCTGTCAGTTTATGACATTTTCGGGCTTTTAGCCGCAGGTGGATCGATTCGAGTCGTATCTAACCGTGACGTACAAGATCCAGAAGCTTTGTTGCGCATATTGCGTGACGAACCAATTACGTTCTGGGACTCTGCACCACCTGCACTGCAACAACTCGCTACTTTTTTCCCCAAGATCGAATGGGGCGATCGCTATCCCCAACTGCGGTTAGTATTTATGAGTGGTGATTGGATACCAGTAAAGTTACCAGACACACTCAAAGCTACATTCCCAGGAGTTAAAGTCATTAGTCTCGGCGGAGCAACCGAAGCCACAGTCTGGTCTAATTATTATCCAATTCAAACAGTCGAGCCGCATTGGGTGAGCATTCCCTACGGCAAACCAATTCAAAATGCCCGCTACCACATTCTCGACTCTTATCTCAATCCCTGTCCGGTTGGCGTGGCTGGAGAGTTACATATTGGTGGCAAATGTCTTGCCTCTGGCTATTTAAATCAGCCCGAACTCACTGCACAAAGATTCATTCCCGACCCCTTTAGCGACGATCCAACAGCACGACTCTACAAGACGGGAGACTTAGCCCGCTATCTCCCAGACGGTAACATTGAATTTCTCGGTCGGATCGACCATCAAGTCAAGATTCGCGGTTTTCGGATCGAGTTGGGAGAAATTGAAACCGTACTGGCACAACACCCGCAAGTGAGAGAAACTGTCATCCTAGTACGGGAAGACGAGCCAGGACACAAGCGACTAGTGGCGTATGTCGTAGGACATCAGCCTGCACCTGCTACGAGCGAACTGCGGCGTTTCCTTCAGGAAAGATTACCAGAGTACATGGTTCCTGCTGCTTTCGTGGCGATCGCCGAAATCCCGCTCACTTCTAACGGTAAAGTAGACCGTCGCGCTTTACCAATTCCCGATCGCGATCGACCCAATCTAGAAAAGGCTTTTGCTGCTCCTAGCAACGCCGTGGAACTCCAATTAACCCAAATTTGGTCGGAAGTTCTAGGTATTCAATCAATTGGAGTCAGCGATAATTTTTTCGAGCTAGGAGGACATTCGCTGTTAGCCGTACAGCTATTTACCCAAATCGAAAGCAAGTTTGGCATAAAACTTCCCTTAGCAACTTTGTTTCAAGCACCAACAATCGAGCAACTAGCCAATATAATCGGTCAACCGCAACAGTTAGTTTCTTGGTCTTCATTAGTGGCAATTCAGCCTCACGGAGATCGATCTCCTTTATTCTGCATCCACGCGCTGGGGGGAAACGTTCTCGGCTACCAAAAGTTAGTTCGTCATTTAGGTTCGGAACAACCTGTTTATGGATTGCAAGCACGGGGGTTAGATGGTAAACAAAACCCTCACACCAAAGTTGAAGACATGGCAGCCGATTATATTCAAGAAATGCAGACGGTTCAGCCCAATAGTCCTTATTTGTTGTGTGGCTTTTCCAGTGGAGGTACGGTAGCTTTTGAGATGGCGCGACAGTTACAAGCGCAGGGTGAGGAAGTAGCTTTACTCGCCATGTTCGACACTTACAGCCCCCGTTTATTTATTCACAATCCCTCGCTATTTCGCACGATTTCTACTTATTTACATACTCTTTGGCGATTGCCGCTCCCAGAAAAACAAACTTATTTTCTGCAAAAGTTAGATTGGATGCACTCGCTGTTGACTGGCAAACAAAGCAGTAAATATGACCTGTGGAACAACTACGCTTTATCTGAAAATGCCAACCCTTACGATATGGTGCTAATTGAGGCGCTAAAGCAGGCAACAATGGTAGATTACGTTCCGCAAAGTTACTCCGGTCGAGTGGCTCTGTTTACGAGTAAAGAAGTTTTGAGATGGTGTTACTCTACACCCGATCGCGGTTGGAATAGCTTTGTCGAGCCAGGAGTCGAGATCCATGAAATACCTGGTACGCATTTGGGTTTGTTGGACGAACCAAACGTGCAAGTATTAGCTAGTAAACTCAAGAATTGCTTGGAGCAAGCACAAGTTGGCGATCGCACGTTAAGCTTAGTCGGTAACAGTTGTGTCATGGAGCTGTCAATCGGCTGATTGCTGACAAAATCGTCGTTTGCAGTTCTGTGTCGCGAGCGATCGCATTCTTGCTAGAGATACTATCCGCTAAAATACAAACAAGAAAGTACAAACAAGCGCGATCGCTCGTTGTTTATTCTCTAGCTTGCAGATGTCTACAGAAGTTTACCTACTGTTCGAGAACCTGCTGTTTTTTGCGATCGCCACGTCCTTTTTTGCCCTCGTTGGCTGGGCGTGGAGACACTCAAAACCTTTTTATCTTCCCGAACCACTGCCTGAGTGGTTCAAAATATGGTTTGGTACGGTACAGATTATCGGATTATTGCTACCAATAGCCGCTTTGCTGTGGGGAATTTGGCAGGGCTACTCCAGCATTTTAACTGTACTGATACCATACTTAGTCATGCTGGGTCTGCAAATTCTTTCCGAAATTGTCACCCTGAGATATTTTCATACTGTTGTGTGGGTCATGGTTCCTTATCTTTACTTGCCTTATCGTATCTGGCAGCTGTATGAAGGCATGACACTACTAAGCCCAACTGATGAACTGCTTTGGATAAAGAATTTATTACTTGTCAATATTGTGTTGTGGGCTTTGAACTACGCCCTCGATTTATCCCAACTCCCAAGACTATTACGATGGGAAAGTAAGTAGTAAGTAGTTAGTTTTTGGTTGTTGGTAATATCGATTATCCGTCACTCAATAACGCTTCAAACTCTGCCTTTAAACCATTGACATCTGCTACTCTTGCTACTAATAAATTATCTTTGCCACCAGCATCGTCAAAACGAGATTTCCAATACTGAACCGTGTCTGAGTTACGCATCCAAAAACTAACGACGGTATCGATGACTTGCTCTAAATTCCAATCTTGTTTGCAGGGAATAGTTTCTATCGATTTTAAAAAAGCATCCAAGGTACATTTGTATGCTCCTAAATACTCTACTCCTCGACACTGAGGAACTTGTACGACTTGCTGTTGATGCTGAAAAAAGTAGAGAATCGGCGACACCCCTACAATTTCAAATGTATATTCCATCTTGACCTCTTAATATTAGTTATCAGTTGTCAATTGTCAGCGATCGGTAGCTAAGCTCTTTTCTAGTCACCAGCCACTAGCCACTTAATAGTCCTTATTATTTAGCAATTGTTATAGCTGTAATTATAGTGATTTGACATCCGAAAAAAGGCGGAGAATGAGCTATATCATGAGAAATATTAAGTTAAGAAATTAGCACTGTTGGCTCTTGAGTGCTAAAAAGTAACATACAAAAATTAGCACTAAAGTACTTTGAGTGCTAACCTGAAAAAGGCGTTATAGTATTTTATCTAAAACATTAAAAAGAGTTGTTCAGTATTTTTAATAACTTTTTTGCAATCTTGCAGACAGATTTTTTAGGTGAGCTGGCGGCGCTAACAGCTGCTTGTTTGTGGGCAATATCTTCAGTTATCTACGGACGCATCGGACAACGCATTCCACCACTAGAATTAAATATTCTCAAAGGCGCGATCGCGATCGCCTTACTTGTTTGTACGCTATTGGTACAAAAATCAACATTTTCAGATGTTACTCCTACTACTTTAGGCTTACTTCTACTCAGTGGGGTTTTAGGAATTGGGATTGGAGATACAGCGTTCTTCTTTGCTTTAAATTACTTAGGTGCTAGACGCGCCTTGTTAATGGAGACTTTATCACCTCCTCTTGCAGCAATTTTGGCATTGATTTTTCTGCAAGAACAGCTCAGCGTGAGTGCGTGGTGCGGCATTCTACTAACAATTCTAGGCGTGGCTTGGGTAGTTACAGAACGAGTACCAAATTTAGGAGAAAGGCATACACGCATACAACGAGGTGTTGGTTTTGGGATTTTAGCCGCGATCGCCCTTGCTAGTGGTGCTGTCATTTCTCGGATCGTACTAACTACCAGCAATATTAGTCCTTTATGGGCAGCTTTATTGCGATTGTGCGGTGGCGTGTTGATTTTGTTGCCCTGGGGATGGCAGAGGCAGCACCACAGGCGCTTTGAGTTCAAAAGCTTAAATGCCAAGACTATAGTAGCAATGTGTATTGCTGCTTTTGCTGGCACTTACTTAGGAATCTGGCTGCAACAGGTAGCAGTCAAGTTTGCAGTTGTAGGAGTTGCCCTCACGCTGAGCAATACCAGTCCTTTATTTGTCATTCCTATAGCTGTTTGCTTGGGAGAAAGAATCAGTCTTAGAGCAATTTTAGGGGTTTTTGTAGCCCTAAGTGGTATAGCTGTACTGTTGTTATCGCGTTGAGTAACGCAGGCTACGTTTCATTCTTTCTGTTTCAGAGCGAGTCTTGAGTATTTCTGCTATAGTTCTTGAGATAAAACTATGAATTTCTGATAAAGGTTGCTTCTACCTAGAAGATTGTACTTTCCGCAAAAATAGCTGCAATAAAACTGCACCAAATCTGCACCAAATCTGCACAATTGCGGCATAATAATAAATGAAGTACAGCTAAGTTCTTCTCTGCTTTATAAAGAGATAGACAAAAACAAAGAAAGACGGTAAGATAATACCATTCGTTGGCAATTTGCTCAAATATAAAAATATTATTAAAAAATTATTAATAATATATTTTTAATATTATTTAGGTAAGAAAATTAATTATAACGATAGCAAATACAGCTAAATAAACTTTTTAAATGAAATTATATTCAAGTGGTTTCGCTACCCAAATCTAAGCTCTAGCAAAGCTACGAGCTGTTTGGGCGACAAATTTTTAATGAAAATAGTTGCAATAAGCACCATTGCCGATGGCGATCGCTACGAGAGCTTCAAAGTAACTTTTTTTACTAAGTTGTGCAGTAATCCTTCTCAAGACAGCGGCAAGCTGCAAAGTTAGGTTGTAATTATTGGATTGAACTTCTCCGTCTTCTGCTAGTCAATCTGACAGAGAAAATTTTTCAACCAATCTACAAATAATCAAACAAACCTGGTAAGAGGAGCAAAGAACATGGCAACTATTGAAGGAACATTTTCCGATGACAAACTTTCCGGCAGTCTCGATACTGCTGAGAGCGATTTTATTTACGGCTACGATGGCAACGATAAACTTTACGGTAGAGATGGAGATGACTCTCTGTGGGGAGGCAACGGTAACGATAGATTGAAAGGCGGATCGGGCAACGACTTACTAGATGGCGGTTACGGAGACGATACTGTATACGGCGGAACAGGTAACGACACTCTATACGGTTTCAACGGTAACGATATCTTATTTGGAGATGGAAACAACGATAACTTAATTGGTGGATTTGGCAACGATGTTTTAGATGGAGGAGAAGGAAACGACATCATTGATGGTGCTGGAGGAGGTGCATACATTGGTAGTTCAGTTAGTCGCGGTGCTAATGAAATAGATGTCTTGACGGGAGGTGCAGGAGCAGATACCTTCAGGCTTGAAGGTGGTGCTGGGCGTGATGGCGCAGGTACATCTTACAGATTTGCTGGCAATAACGATTACGCTCTGATTACAGACTTCAATCCTCTTGAAGATACGATCGTTTTAAGAAGTATTGACACATCTGGACCATCATTTATGCAAACACAAGTCACCTACAGCTTAGGTGCAGCACCAAGCGATTTACTCCTACAAGGAACGGGAATTTATGCTGAATTTGCTAACAATCCTGGCACGCAAGAACTTATCGCTATTTTGCACGGAACCACACCAGAATCAGTTAATATTGGTGGAAGCTACTTCAAATACGTCAGCTAACAACGTATTTCAAAATAAGCTTAAGCTGAAAAATTAATTGCTATTTGCCAGCTATTTCACTAGATTTTTTAAGTCTTAACTACAGAATAGAACTATTTAACCTACTGAGAAACGCTGACCGAATTTGAATAAGTAACCAAGAGCTGTCCGTATTAACGGCAGCTTTTTTATTTACAGATATAGTCCCTAGCCATTTTTCTAGGTCTTCCTCTCCCCATTTTTCTGATGTCATCCATAGTATCAGTTCGGCATGATGATGAGTAATCAGTTGTTGAGAAGAAAGGGAGCAGGGAGTAGGGAGCAGCGACAAATGACCAATGACAAATGACCACTTGCTAAAAGGAAAAATGATATGGAGTCGCCATCAATTGAGAGTAATACTTTGCTAGCACTTTCCAATAATTTAGCTGATGCAGTCGAACGGGCAGGTCGTGCCGTTGTTGCTGTAAATGCACGTCACCGTATTCCTTCCACTGGCGTTCACTGGCGCAATGGTATCATCGTTACTGCCGAACATACGGTAAGGCGGGATGAGGAAATTGCTGTCAGGCTACCAGACGATCGCACTGTAGCTGCAACTTTAATCGGTCGAGATTCCAGCACGGATTTAGCTGTACTCAGAATACCAGATGTCCAATTACCTACAGCAGAAATTGGCGATAGCGGTACTTTGCAAGTTGGAAACTTAGTGTTAGCTGTAGCACGTCCTGGTGAGAGCGGTTTAAGTGCTAGCTGGGGAGTTGTTAGCGCCAAAGGTATTGGTGTTACACAACGAGATTGGTGTGGCAAACAGACTGAAGGATTGCTCAAATTAGATTTATCACTTTATCCTGGTTTTTCTGGCAGTCCATTAGTAGATGCAAAAGGTAGTGTTGTCGGTATCAATACTGTTGGTCCTCGTAATATGGTGCTAGCTATACCTGTTGCGACTGTTAACCGCGTTATTGACACCTTATTGGAAAAAGGCAAAATTGCCAGGGGTTATTTGGGTTTGGGAATGCAGCCCGTGTTACTACCCGACAATCTGAAAAATGCGTTGAACTTATCCAGTAACGGGGGCGTAATCGTCGTCAATATCGAATCCGATGGTCCCGCCGATCGCGCTGGCGTATTCATTGGCGACGTACTTATTTCCCTTGATGGTAGACCGATCGCCGACACCGGAGACGTGCAAGCAATGCTCGGCTCGGAGTCTGTAGGTAAAACCCTCAACGCACAAGTGATTCGAGGCGGCGCATTATTAACAGTACCGATCGCGATTGGAGAACGTTGATATGACTACACTAAATGACGAACTAGCAAGTGTTGCCGCAGCTTTGAGCCGTTCTACGGTACAGATACAAGACCGAAGATTTGGCGGCGGCTCTGGTGTAATTTGGCAAGCTGATGGTGTCATTATTACGAATGCTCACGTCATTAGGAGCGATCGCCCTACAGTCAAACTTGCTGATAATCGGGTTCTCGACGCTGTATGTACTAACCGCGATCGCCTACAAGATTTAGCCGTATTGAAGGTTGATGCTACCGATCTACCAGCTGCTCCCATTGGGGATTCTGACACGCTGCGAGTCGGTCAGATGGTGTTCGCAGTTGGTAATCCACTAGGTATAACAAATGCTTTAACAACTGGAATTATTCACACAGTCAGTTCCAAAAATCAAACTGGCAAAAATCAAACTGCCAAGCATCAAACTGGAACCTGGATACAGGCAGATATTCGCTTGCGTTCTGGGAATTCTGGCGGCGCTCTTGCCGATACTCAAGGTAAAGTAATCGGGATCAACACCGCGATCGCAGGTGGTTTAGGCTTAGCTATACCCAGCAATATAGTAGAGCGTTTCTTACGGCGTGGTACAGTTAAACCTTATTTAGGAGTGACTCTCCAGCCTGTGGCAATCGGGCGGAGATACAGGCGCAGGTTAGGTTTATTAATTTTGGCAGTACAAGCAGATAGTTTAGCTGAATCTGCTGGATTATTAACTGGCGATGTATTAACAGGAGTAGCCGGACGAGGTTTCACTGACATTTCAGATTTAGCCGAAGTTCTTTGGCAGTTTTCCCCAGGAGATTTACTGCAACTCAATTTGATTCGTGCTGGCAAATCGGCGATCGCGCAAATCCAAATTCCAGATAAGTCGGGAGCAGTAGCGGCGTGATGCGGGTTCTGGTTGCTGCCACTAATCCGATTGTCCGTGCGGGTTTAGAGAGTATCGTGCGGACAAATCCCGATTTATTGACAATTGGTAGTTCTGCCGATCCAGTTACCTTAGCTGCGGCGATCGCAACTCATAACCCTGATGTAGTTCTGATCGAGCTGAGTTTACCAGAAGGAGAGCCTGTCAGTGAAAAATTAGTTGCATTATCAGAAGTAGGAGAATTACCAATCGCCATTCTTATCGATACCGAGGATCGAGATCGCCTACCCGAACTGCTTCGTTCTGGTGTCAAAGCCATCTTACCGCGATCGGCATCCGCAGAAGAGATTTTACAAGCTGTAGAAGCTGTTGCAAGTGGATTAGTTGTATTGCACGCCGATGCGATCGATCTTCTCCTTACTCTTTTACCAATGAGCGAAAGAGTTGTAGAAGCAACGACACCACTACAAGCATTAACTTCCCGCGAAATTGAAGTTTTGGGAATGCTAGCTGAGGGGTTGGGCAATAAGGCGATCGCCAAGCGTTTAGGGATCTCGGAGCATACGGTTAAGTTTCACGTTTCCTCTATCTTTAGCAAACTCAACGCCAGCAGCCGTACAGAAGCCGTGACTTTAGGAGCAAGACAAGGATTGATTATGTTGTGATTGGTTAATGGTTGATGGTTGATAGTTGGTGAAAGGCGCTCTTGCGCTCTTGCGAGTGGTAAATTTTGAATGCGTGAATTCCGAATTCCGAATTCCGAATTCCGAATTCTCCCTACTCCCTGACAACTGCTTCTGGATAGAAAAAAGTGAATGAGTAGACTCTAACTTATTAATGAGTAGAAACTCTTACTATGGTGCGATCGCTACCGTTTCTGGAATCGCTATTCTAGTAACTGTAGATAATAAAAGAACGCACTGGATGGGGGTTACGCCGTTGTGACCCAGAACCATTAGCCGAAGGAGAGCGATGTCAGGCAAATGGACAGTGTAAATATCAGTTCTAAACGGTGTGGAGTTTTTATCGCTTCCTCCACTTCGTTACTACCAAGGGGAGGCGAAACCCTCCATCAGAACGGTCTGAGGTAGTTCACGTTTAGAGTTGTCTTTTATATCTAACTATATGTTAATCATTCAGCCGCTTAGAATGCGATTGTATTCTGAGCGGCTTGATATTATGAATTATACTTTTTATTTGGAGTTACTGTTTGCGTATCTACTTTAGATTATTCTATCTTTATAAAATTAGATATAGATCTTTAGGGGCGCACAGCTGTGCGCCCCTACGAATGTATTTCAAACGATTTATTTACATTAGTATTATGCTAGCTACAAAATAAGTACGCTGACAGTTCTATTAATTTCGAGCATTTTCTAAGGCAAATACTATAATTTATTTAACAAAAGTTGTAAATATTTTTTTAAGTTATAAGAATATTTGATTAAATGTTTAAAATATTAGAAGTCTAAGATTAATGTACGAAAAACTAAACTAAAAAATTATAAGCAAAACCACAGCATCTAGAAAAATCGATCTAGGATATAGGCAGTAAAAACCGATGCTTGAAATTACGGTTTTACTCACTGGCATCTGGTCTTCTCATGCCTAAATTAGAAAAGGAAATACTCAGAGTTACCAACTTTGAGGGAGCGAGAAAGACAAGCACAGCGGAATCAAGGCTGAAAAGCTAAACAGGAGATTTTTTATGACTCAGGCAACAGATCGTCCCTCCCAAGTCACTAAAATGGCTACTGCGATCGCGGGAAACGAAATTAGTAATTCTTTAGAAAAAGCGATCGTGCAAGCTTTAGAAGAAGCGCGTGCTGCGTGCCAAACTTCAGGTGACAGTTCTAGCGAATGCGCGGTAGCGTGGGACATTGTGGAAGAATTACAAGCAGAAAGAAGCCATCGTGAAGCGGCTCAACAAAGAAATAGTCTCGATCTCTACTGTATAGAGTATCCAGAATCGCTTGAATGTCTGATTTACGATGTATAGTTGTAGAGGCGTTCTACGGAACGTCTCAAGCTGTCATATAGTAGCGATATTCGTCGCTACCGACAACCTGAAATCCCAATCGTTCGTAAAGCTTTCTGGCGGGATTTACTTTAATAACGTTAAGGCGCACCTGAATTCCTCTACTTTTACCTAATTCTAAAAGTTCGCCAATTAATTGAGTACCCAACCCTCTATTTTGATAATCAGGTAATATGGCAATGTAGTCAAGGAAGAGAAAATCGCCTTTATCCTCGATCGTAATACAGCCAATCTCTTTCTCCTCAAGACACAAAATTTCAAAAGGCGACTCGTCCAGGTTTTGGTGGGACTGACGAAACAGTTCTATTTGCTGTTGGTCGTCCCAGCCCCAAGTTTGTTCGACATACAGCCGAAAAGTCTGCTGGTGCAAGTCATGCAAAAAATCATAATCTGCCTGCGTTGCTTGCCGACGCTGGATGTCTTTCATACTTTGTAAGTTAGCCTGTAGCGAGATCGATTTGCTCTACTTCATCTGAAGATAGTTGAATTTGGGCAGATTTGACAGAATCTTCGATACTACTAGCTTTACTCGCACCAGGAATAGGCACTACACAAGGGGATTTTGCCCGCAGCCATGCTAAGACGATCGCGTAGACAGAGACACCCTTCGTTTTGGCTAATTGAGCGATCGCGGGAATGTCTGGCAAGCTAGCAACGCGACGGCTACCCCCTAAAGGACTCCAAGGCAAGAAAGTCAAACCTTCACGTTCGCAATATTCTAATACTCCATCTGTCTCTGGTTGTCGCTGCCAGGGATTATATTGGTTTTGAACGGAGACGATATCAACTACGTCGCGGGCGCGTTTAATCTGTTCTACAGAGAAATTAGAAACACCAACATACCGGATCGTTCCCGCTGCAACGGCTTCTTTGGCAGGAGTGAGAGATTCCTCGATTGTATAGTTTGGATCTGGAGCGTGATATTGCCACAGATCGATCGGTTTTTCTCCTCCGAAAGCGTCAAAACTAATCCGAATCGTCTCCCGCAAGTGGTCTGGATTACCATTGCGCGTCCAACTTCCGCCAGGACGCATTAAACCGCCTTTGGTAGCAACAACTACGTTACTCGCATCACCCTGATATTGTTGTAACGCTTGATGAATTAAACGCTCGTTGTGGTGTTTATCTGACTCATCTTTGCAATAGGAGTCAGCCGTATCAATTAGAGTTACACCTAAATCGAGAGCGCGATGAATAGTCTCAATCGCTTGTGCTTCCGGTGGTCTGCTGCTCAAAGACATTGGCATTCCACCTAGACCGATAGCGCTGATGGTGACACCAGTATTCCCTAGTTGTTTTGTTTCCATCACTTGAGATTCCGTGACGTGTTCCTCTCGCCCATTCTATCTTTCTGCACAGAAGTTGGCGATCGAGCTTTAGATGATAAACAATTTTGGAATTATAGTTATCAATCATCTTTCTTCTACCTAGATGTGATAACAGAAATAACGGCGACCAGTTGGACTAATAGTTTCAATTGCAGTTGGTACATGAGCATCTACCCACCAATGAAAATCCCAAACACCTATACTTGAAGGAACTCGGATTGAGATTTCTCGATAACCACTCTTCGTTCTTGTTTCCTTTACTCGAATCTTAAAAAGCTTGCTGACTTTATTGGGAAAACCCAAATTGTTGAGTCTTTCAATTTCAGAAGGTTCCAACTCAGGAATTCCCAACTTATGAGCATTCTTGACAAGCACATAATAAGATAAAATGTTATCTATAGCTCTAGTATAAATAGCAGTGCCGCTGCTCTCAGTAATTACTAAGGTTTGAGGCTGTGAAACTTTTGTTTTTTGTATAAGCGATACATTCAAAACTGTTGTTTGAATATTTTCCTTTGTATCTAAATTTTGTAACTGCAAACACACCTCATTCTGTTGTTGGCTAAGTGTAAAAGTCATAAACTCAAAACTTAGTTGATGATATTTCTTATCTATCCAATTATGGTAATGAAAGCTGGGAGCAACCGCTATCAGTCGGATTGGTAGTTGATAATTCACTTGCTGCTGAAAAGGCTTTTCATCTAACAAGCTGTGATAATAACGGGTAAGTTGCTGAACTATGTATCGATCTTCAACGTTTTTTAGTTCCAATATTACCAATCTGCTATTTTCATCTAGTGCCAAGATATCGCAGGTATCGCCGTATACTCTGTACTGTCGTCTTAAACCAGAGAGTCCCAGCAGGCTATTGAGTCTACTCCAAACAAAATCTTCTAGATTATTTTCACTGGCAAACTGCCACTTGTTATCTACTTTTTTCAGCATGAACTCCGAACACACTAATAAGTTGGATGATTTTTCAACCCGAATCAGTGTGCTATATTATACAATAAATGTGTTGTGAACTCAGTAATAATAGTAGGATAAGCAGCGCTGACGAACCACTTCTAGCATTGTCGGAGAAAAATCGATCGCCACGCTTTGAACTTGCGGACGATCTATTTTTAACAAACCCAGCAAACGACCATCTCCCGTCCCCAAATCGAGAATTCTCTCCACAGTTTTTGGTACTTGTTCTAACAAAACGCCTTCTCCCTTAGTCCGATGGGGAATTTTATCTACCTTGGCGAGATACCACAAAACGTGGTCAGCATCAGTCCAGAGATTTGTCTGCATTGTAGGGATTGGGAATTAGGGACAGGAGGACAAGGGGAACAGGGG
>NZ_PYCI01000079.1:0-29361 GCF_003015105.1 Chroococcidiopsis sp. CCALA 051
CCAGCCACCAGCCACCAGCCACTTACCCTACTCCCTGTTCCCTAGCTAACTAGCTAAACAGAGACATCAATAAACTAAACATATTCATGCGAGAACGACGCGATCGCCGTCCGCCACCGCCGCCACCGAATAGAGATAGTAGAGGCATCACAAACGTAGTTTGAGACATTTTATAACCAGTTCGGCGAGTCGAAGACGTACCGTCGTTGAAGTTTGTAGTTGCTTCGGCGGAAGTATCAATATCAGTTTGTTGGAAAAATATAGGACCAAACAGATCTTGTAAACTCGCTCCCCCTGCTACTGATTCTTGTTCCCGATCGGATAATTCAACAAATAGCGCTGTATCTTTAATTTCTGTCATCTGAGACATAGCATCCTCCCCATTTCTTCATTAAGGTAAGAAAAATTTCAAATGTTCCCCTGGTGCATGACGCAACTCTGATAGGGGTCCTTGGACGACCAATTTACCTTGATTCATTAACACCACCCACTCTGCGCGATCGACCACGGCAGGACGGTGAGTAATTAAAATTGTGGTTTTGCCTTTACGGGCAGCAAAAAGCCGTTCCAAGACTTCAAATTCGCCGATCGGATCGAGTCCAGATGTCGCTTCATCCAAGATCAGCACGGGTGGGTTGTTTACAATAGCGCGGGCGATCGCCAACCTCTGCCGCTGTCCTCCAGACAAGTTCGCCCCAAATTCTCCTAACACTGTCTGATATTTATTTGGTAGTTGGCTAATAAAGCCATCTGCATTAGCAATTTGACAAGCTTTCACTATTTGTTCAAACTCAAGATGGGGATTACCTAAACGGAAATTATCTAAAATCGAGCGACTCCAAAAGTGGGGTTCTTGAGGAATTAAAACAACTTGCTGACGCAAACAATCGAGCGATAAATCCTGCAAGTTATATAAGCCAATCCGAATATTTCCCGACTGCGGCTCGTACAACCCCGAAATCAGTTTTGATAAAGTACTTTTACCACAACCCGACTGTCCGATCAAAGCAACAATTTTTCCCCCAGGAAGTGTGACTGAAAAATCTTCTAATAAATCTATCCGTCCCGCATGATGAAAACAAATATGCGAACATTCAATGTCAGCATCGGGTAAAATTTTGGCAAATGGTTTATAAGTGTCTCCTACAGATTCTGGCGTAGCATCAATCACTTCTAGCAGGCGAGTGACCGCAGTTTGAGTCCGAAAATATTCATCAGTCAGTCCAATTAAAGAACTAATTAAGCCGATGACGTTTCCCTGCATACTATTGAACGCCAGCATTTGACCGATGCTGAGTTCGTTTTTAATCACTAAAACGCTACCATAACCTAATAGAGCAATGCCCCCAATACTACTAATAAGTTGCGTAAAAGTACTGTTAAGAATACCGAGTTTAATCGTACTAAATGTTAAATTCGCCATTCGTCCAAAACGGCTCTGAAATTCATCCCAGAATTGAGGTGCGGCTGTTGTGGTTTTCATCACCATCGCACCTTTAAATGTTTCTACTAATACACCCTGATTCTCGGCTGATAATATTAAAAGATTACGTGTTTTTTGCTGTAGTGTCGGCAAAAATGGTACAGTAGAAAAAGCCATTACCATCCCTACTAGTAAGACGGTAAGTGTTAGCTTCCAACTATAAAATACCATAAATGCGAAAGAAATTATCGCTATAAAAATTTGACTGGGTAGGTGAGCGACAATTTGCGAAACCAACTGGTTAATTTCACTAATATCTCGCAGACGGCTGGTAATTTCTCCACTACGACGAGATTCAAAATAACTTAAGGGCAAGTGCAAGAGTTTGCGACCGAATTCTAACACCAGTCCTAACTGTAACCGCTGACCGAAATGAGAGATCATGGTTGATTGCAACAGTCCCATCGTGCTGCTAAAAATGTTGGTCACGATCACAGCAGCTACCACCACCGTGAGTAACTGCATATCTCCCCGCACTAGAACATCATCTGTAAGAATTTGAATTAAAATTGGGCTGGCTAAAGAAAGTAAACCTAAAACAATATTGATCCCAAGTGCTTCTAGCAATAGCAGGCGATAAGGCCAAATTCTGCGGAAAAAGCGTGAAAAACCGCCAGAAGATTCTTCTTCTCCCATATTATGGAAGCGGTCTGGATCGGGAACCAGCAACAGCATGATTCCACTCCAAGCTTCCAACAACTCTCGCCGGGTGAGGTAACGAATACCAACTGCGGGATCGGCGACAACAAATTTATTACCTTGCCGTCCAAACAAGACAATCCAGTGGTAGCCTTGCCAGTGAATGATGGCTGGGAGAGGGACTTCATGAATTTTGTCTAAAACCTCACTCGATGCTTTGACCGATCGCGCATTTAATCCTAAAGCTTCAGCACCGCGTTTCAACCCTAACATCGTCGTTCCCAGTTGTCCGGTTCCGACTGCTTCCCGACTGCGGTTGATGCTCAAAACTTTACCGTAATGCTTGCAAATCGTTGCCAAACAAGCCGCCCCGCAATCTTCCTCACTCGCTTGTAAAATCGCTTGATATTTTTTCTTCAGCAGACTAACCATGATAGATGCAGGCAATTCAGTTAACAGTGACCAGTGACCAGTGACCAGTTAGTTTTGACTTTTGACTTTTGCCTTTTGACTTACCAATGACAAATGACAAATGACAAATGACCACTACTTTTAGATACCCGAAAGAATTCTTGCTTTACGTAAAACGAATTGTAATGGAGTCTCTGATTTGGAAATAATGTCTACTGTCCCTTCCATACCAGGTTGCAATCGACACAGGCGATCGCCAGTACCGACAAACCACGTATTCGGCTGAATTGTCACCTCGTATGCGCCTGCTGGAGTCGGGGACTCGCTGGCTGCACCGCTAGCAGTAGGTACGACATCGGGAGCCACGGTTTTGACTACACCCTTAAGCGTGCCGTAGTCGGGGTAGGGACAGGCGGAAACGCGCATCTGTACTTGCTGTCCTGGCTTAATCTTGCTAATCTCTGCGCCTGGGACGTAGGTTTTGATGTCTAAACGCGAGTTGGTGCGGGAAATTTGGGCGATCGCTTGTCCGGTACTAACTACCTGTCCTGGGTTGCGCAACTCTAGTTTCAACACTGTACCATCGGTGGGGGAGAGAATCATGGTCTTGCTCAGTTCTACCCCCATTTGTTGAACTTCTTTAGTGTCGCGGGCAACTTGGTTTTGTAATTCGATTTGGTTACTAACTAAGTTTTTACGTTCTTTTTGTAATGCGGCTACAGTTGCCATACCCCGTGCTTCTTCTTGGGCGATGCGTTCGTTGGCGATCGAGACTGTAGCATTACTGGGGTTGAGATTGGCTTTGGCTTGATTGACTTTTGCCTGCGCCGCTTTATAAGCTTGTTCTTTTTCTTTAACTTGTAATATGGGAATTGCGCCTGTATTGGCTAGTTGACGGTAGCGTTGCATCTCCTCTCGCGCCAGATCTAATGAGGCTTGAGCGACTTGCACTTCTGCGATTGCTGTCTGTTGTTTGGCAAGGTAATCTCTTTGCTGCAGTTGCAATTCTGCCTGAGCGGAAGCAACTGAACGAGTTGATAAATTTGATTCTGCCGCAATTTGACTATCGATGGAACTCAACTGAGATGAAATTTGTCTCAGTTGAGAACGGCTTTGTTGAATGCTGTCAAGTAATTGGTTTCTTCTAGTTAAAATTTGTGAATTATCAACGTAAGCGATCGCATCACCTTTTTTCACCAATTGGTTTTCTTTGACGGTAATGTTTCTGACAACGCCATCGGATGCCGATTGGACAATTTGGACTTCGCCGCGAATTGATGCAGGTGCTTTAACTGTCACGTTGTAGTTGAGCGTAGCAGCCAAGGATACCGCTGCACTGAAGGCAACTACCAGAACTCCGCCGCCAATTGTGACTGTAGGACTAATTGAGGGTAGAAACTCTTCGCTTTCAACTATTCGTAGAGATTCTGGATTGACTTCGCTAACCATGACTGTGAACCTTTAAACTACATCATTTGTCTGAGACGTTGAACGCAAAAGTTAGGTAATTGCGATCGCTACTAAGAAAACTTCTAGTTATCGCTTTTGTGATGAATTGTTGCTAGAAGATATAAAATCTTGACATTGGTTTCAGCAGGAAGGGATGATGAAATGGATCTTTTTTACCATTGTCTGATTCTGTTTGGCGGCTAGTTTCATGTTCCGTAGATTCATTGGTTTCCTTATTGATTACGGTATAGTTGTTAGCGCCGCCAGCTACAGACTCTTGTTGCTCTGTGGTTAATTCTAAAAACAATTCTGGTAATAGATTTTTCGGAAAAGACATAGTTGATTTTCTCCTAGTGTTACAATCTCATTCATTTCGTCATAATAAAAAAACTTCCAGAGACTTCATACCTTGGGTTGTTCTCATTTATGCACTGAGCTAGGCAAACCAAGCGCAATGAAAACGGTAGTGGAAGCTCTGGAGTTGTTTAGCGGATAGTCTGTACTACTGATTTATCTATCCATCACCGTAATCTTTCTCAGCGATTACTTGGCAGTAAAGTACTTGAAAGCGTCAGTCTCAAAGCTTTGGTTAGCATTCAAGTATTCTTGGTCAACATAGCTACCTTGACGAGTCGAGGCGATTCCTACTTTCAGATGTTGCACGGATTTCGTTTCTTTCAAGCTGGTTCCCAGAGCATCATAGATGGAATTGTCACCATAGCCGTCCCAAGAATAACCACCTGCGACTAATTGTTGTTGCTCGTCAGATAGTTCGACAAATAATTCGGTATTGGTTTCGTTAATCATTGTGAGTAATCTCCTGAAGTTGTTTGAGTGACTTAATTTAGATTTTGCTGGGAGGTAATTCTCTCGTTGGAGTTGAGAGAATTACACCTTATGAGTTCAGTTAGTCTAACTACTTAGCTGTGAAATACTTGAAAGCGTCAGTTTCAAACTTGTGGTTGGCATTCAAGTAATCTTGCTCAACGTAGCTACCGTCGCGAGTCGAGGCAATTCCTACTTTAAGATGTTGCACGGATTTGTTTTCTTTCAAGCTGGTTCCCAAAGCATCATAAATAGAATTGTCACCATAGCCGTCCCAAGAATAACCACCTGCGACTAATTGTTGTTGCTCGTCAGATAGTTCGACAAATAATTCGGTGTTTTCGTTAATCATTGTGAGTAATCTCCTGAAGTTGTTTGTGTGAGTTAATGTGTTGTACGTTTGCGATCCGAGAATTATGCAGCTCAGTTATTTAGCTGTGAAATATTTGAAAGCGTCAGTTTCAAAGCTTTGGTTGGCATTCAAGTAATCTTGGTCAACATAGCTACCGTTGCGAGTCGAAGCAATTCCTACTTTGAGTTGTTGCACGGATTTGTTTTCTTTCAAGCTGGTTCCCAAAGCATCATAGATGGAATTGTCACCATAGCCGTCCCAAGAATAACCACCTGCGACTAATTGTTGTTGTTCGTCAGATAGTTCGACAAATAATTCGGTGTTTTCGTTAATCATTGTAAGTAGTCTCCTGAAGTTGTTTGTGTGACTTAATTTGTTGTACGTTTGGAATTCGAGAATTATGCACTTAAAGTTTAGTTCGTTTTAGTTTTAATCTTTAAAATACCTAAAAGCTTTCTCATCAACAAAATGATTTAAGCTTGGTATTTTTAACCAATAAAATAACTTTTAAAGTTACTTTATTGACGTTCAGATTTACCGACCGTTTTTTATACAGATTCGGTTTAGAGAACATCTTTTAGTGCTGAGAGAACGCTGTAAGAGTAACTACCAGCTTTAGTTGTTGTTTCTCGTTATTTAATCCTACAGTTAGTTCAGATTTGATTTCGGAAACCCTGTTTGAAAAAATTCTGTTTTCTCTTGCTCAGGCTATTATTCGTCATCTACTAATAATCTATAAAAAGATTCAGATTATTTGTACGACAAAGTTACCCAAAGCAATGGGTGAGTTCACTAGGTATATACCCGTTTTAAAACAGTAGATATGCTATCTATTTTTAGAGGTTATGATATTAAAAAAGCCAAGTCAAGTACTAGGATATAATAGGTTTCTATGGAAACATATTATCCTTAGCACCAAACTTGGATGGCAGATAATAAATATTCTATTTTTGTTGTCTTTAGTAGAAGGCGGTTTAACTAAAAGAAATTTCTGTTGAGCAAGTAAATGGGGAGGAATATAAAAAACTACAATTAAATATTGCTAAGACACCATAGATAGAAAAAGAACATACTGTTTGATGCAATCGCAATTTTTACGAGTGTCTTACGAAACTAAATGGTTTTCCATCGCAAAGCGCAACAATTCAACCCGATTGCTAGTTCCCGTTTTACCTAACAAATTGCTCACGTATTTCTCTATCGTGCGCGGACTGAGAAATAGATTGGTAGCAATTTGAGAATTAGATAGTCCCTGCGCCAGAAATTTGAGTACAGCCTGTTCTCTGTCGGTGAAATTAATGCGAGATTTAGTAGCTGCAATTGTTGCTTGGATTTGGGAATGCAATTGGTGACGTAAGGTTTCAGTTGGCGATGAAATTGGTGTTGGAACACTGAGAAGATTGTAGTCGAAAGTATCTGTAGAGACGGGTAGCCTACCTGTATTTTGTGCGCGATCGCGCAGGCGCAATTCCCATTGCATCAGTTGAGATATCAGCTGCGATCGCTCCAGCAGATTGCGAACGACAGCATGTAACTCATCTAATTCAAACGGTTTAGGTAAGTATGCATCGCCTCCCATTTGATAGCCGCGAATGCGTTCTTCCGTTTCCGTGCGTCCGGTCAAAAATACGACAGGCAATAACCGAAATGCCGGACGCTGACGCACCCATCGAATCAGTTCGTATCCATTCATCTGCGGCATCATAATATCGGTAATCACTAAATGAGGTTGATATTCCTCAATAATTCTCAGCGCTTCTTTTCCATGTTCTGCCGTGACTACTGAGTAACCGATTTGCTCCAATGCATAGCTGGTAGAAACACGAATCGACGGCTCATCATCAACCACGAGAATTAGTAACGACATAGGACGCAAACATTTCCTAATAACTTGTGAAGGCTCGATTTGAGCTATATGCGCTGACCTACTAACCAAATGTTATATATAGATACGCTGCAATTTTAGATTTGATGCATGGCGATCGCTTGTAGGTTTCCAGCAGAGAAAGCATATCTGGCTCAGTTAAACTTTACAAAAAACAACAATTTTTGTCCGCAGTAAACAAAATTTTTTTCTAGGCTGATGCATTGTATGTATAACTACAAATTCAACTTGAGTGATAAAGATTACGGAAAAAGTGCATACTTCTAAGTAAATTTGTTGCCAGCACCCAAGACTAACAGCAAATTGCATAAAAGTAGCAAGATTACCCATAGCAAATGTTGCAGAGATGCAAGCAAAAGCTACAGAATGCTCTGCCTTAAGTGGTAAACCTAACTTCCTCAGAGTTTGGTTAAAGTCGGGAACCGTGCTTAATTTTTTTTAGCTTTGTTTTGTTTAAATCGATATTGTAATGCTGCTTAGCATTGCAAATAGGCTGTAGTTAGCACCCTTTGCTATCTGTCTGCAAGGTAGACAGCGTCACAGTTATCTTTCTCGTGTTTTTGTATAGCGAGTTTTGCGCCTCGATGATGCCAAGATCGAGAAGCAAAGAAGAAATTTTCTTACATCACTAATTTAAGTATTTTCCCAGCCAAAGTGTCAAAACCAGCCGTAGTCTTTATTAAATCTTTACTGAAACTAAACATAAGCTTAACTCCAGATTAACCGAAAGTAGCAGTAAATGTCGTAACAAAATTTCATTATTTTGCAGAGTTCGACTTAGTAAAGTTTTCTAGTTAGTAAAGTTTTCTAGCAAAACCATTCTTGCCGATCCGTTGCCGATGCTAAGTATAAGACAACTACAGCAGGGATAACTTGAACTAGTACAGCCAAGATAGCAAAGATAGACCAGATGTTAGCGTGCATGGGGTTTCTCCTACTGCGCAATGCTTGTTACATGTTACTTAGGTTGCCCTCAGTTAGTTTATGCAGCGATTCGACCAGCAGTAGAGACGTTACATGTAATGTCTCTATACTGACAACTGATAACTGACAACCGAACGTGGTATGTTAGAACTAAAACTGAAAATCAACAACTTCCGATGGCAGCAATCTTGTTAAAAAATCGTTACCGAGTGCTGCGAGAACTAGCAAATGGGAGGTTTGGGAAGACTTTTTTAGCAGAAGACACTCAGATGCCTTCTGGTAAGAAATGTATCATTAAGCAGCTCAAACCGATCGAAAACAGTCCCCAGGTCGATCGAATAATCAGAGAAAAATTTCAGCGTGAAGCCGCAACTTTAGAAACGCTAGGCGATATCAATAGTCAAATCCCTCGTTTGTATGCCTATTTTATAGAGGCTGGAGAATTTTATTTAGTTCAAGAGTGGATTCAAGGTCAAACTCTGAGCGATCGCGTCCAGCAAGTAGGACTGTTTAGCGAACGAGAAGTTAAAGAAATACTATTAGATATACTGCCAGTTCTGCAATACATTCACAGTCAAGGTATTATTCACCGCGATCTAAAACCAGACAATATTATTTGGCGATCGCGAGATAGCAAACCCGTCCTAGTTGATTTTGGCACGATTAAGGAAATCATGGGAACGACGGTAACGGCTTCCGGTCGTGCCACAAGTTCGATTGTGGTAGGTACGCCAGGATTTATTCCCAACGAACAAGCAGCGGGAAAACCTTTATTTGCTAGCGATTTGTATGCTTTAGGCTTGACGGCAATTTATTTACTCACAGGTAAGATGCCGCAAGAACTGAAAACTAACCCTTTGACGGGTGAGATCCACTGGCGACAGCAAACATTAAATGTGAGTCCAAAATTTGCGGCGATTTTAGATAAAACAATACAACCATCCGCCCGCGATCGCTACATGAATGCGCCTGCTATGTTAGCAGCTTTGCAGCAGCTCGACACTCATACTGTTCCACCGAAAGCTAGTGCGCCGCAAACGCCAGCGAGTGCAACTCCACCGACTCCTGCTTCACCAAGAGTTAGTGCGCCACAAGCACCACCGACTGCAACTCCACCAAATCCTACTCCACCGAGAGTTAGTGCGCCACAAGCACCACCGACTGCAACTCCACCAAATCCTACTCCACCGACTCCTGCTTCACCGAGAGTTAGTGCGCCACAAACGCCAGCGACTACAACTCCACCGACTCCTGCTTCACAGACAATTATTCCAGAATCCTCTCCTCCGCCACCAACGGCAGTTTCTACGCCTCCCAAGCAAGTAGAGAGAAAAGAAATTCAGACAGGCGTTACTTCAGGTAAAGCTAACCGTGAAAAAGCTAAAACCTCTGCTACTAATAAACTAGTCACTTTGGCAAAAGCTGCTTTAATTCTTTGCGGTAGCTTAGTAGCTCTAGCCGTGTTATTTGTGGCAATTAGCTATGTAACAAGACCAAAAACGAATTCTATCAATAATGACTCTCCTACAGCGATCGCAGAGCAAAACGGCAAACCGAGTGAATTGAATTCCTCGTCAACAACTAACAATCAGCCAAATGGTGTTTCTCCGCAGCCAGCATCGACAACATCAAACTTGAACGAGCAAGTGAAAATCGGTCGGCTAAAAACTTATACTTACAATACCAATCTGTTTTCCATAGACGTACCGGAAAACTGGCAGCGTCGCGATCGCAGTACGACAGGTGAAGCAATTGTTAGCTGGTACGATCCGACAAATAATGCAGCTATTGTAGTTGATGTCTTTACTAGAGAAGCATTTCAGCAAAAAGGTCAAATTCCCCAAGCAAGATTGAGCCGATTTTTAGCCAGAGCAGCCCAACAACAGTATCGTGCCAATCCTGATTTTCAGTTAGCTGCCACCGAACCAGCGAGTGGTGGTTGGCTGCAAGTTCATTGGAGTTATGCAGTGACCAACCTGCAAGGTAAAAAAAGCAAAATGTTGGGCTACGGTTTTGTCAAACAAGACGATGACAAAATTTCTTACATTCACTTCATCGTTCCTGAGACACAATATCCGCAATTGCGATCGCAGCTTGGTAAAGTTACCTCCAGTTATAGCGTCAACTCCACAGCGCCATTACCTTAAGTTCAACCTGGGTGCATTTATCGCAATTTTCAATTGAATGAGGTACACGTATTTGTAGGGGCGCACAGCCGTGCGCCCCCACAGATGTATTGCTTCTGTATATTTTTGTTTCTCCTATTCTGAAATTTTCTGGAAGACCACGTGTAGGTATAACACATAACAGAATTTCACGAATTTCAATTTTTGGAGAACATATGTCTTTCGTCTCTAAACGCCTCACGCTATTTATTTGGGCGCTATTAATAACGTTAGGACTAGCTGTCACTCAGTCTGCACCATTGAAATTAGCAGTGGCAAAAGAATCGAACCGCGATCGCGCTCCGTCTAACCCTCATGCGATGCACCTTGCTCAAGCAACATCATCTCAACCCGCTGCAACGCTGTTTGACGATCTTGGTAATCTCCACCACCCTATTTCAACGAATTCAAAACTCGCTCAACGCTACTTCGACCAAGGTTTAACCTTAGCATATGGGTTCAATCATGCAGAAGCAGCCCGTTCCTTCCAAGAAGCTGCTAAACTCGATCCTGAATGTGCGATCTGCTACTGGGGTGTTGCCCTCGTCCTTGGACCCAACATCAACGCACCGATGGAACCAGAAGCAGTGTCTGAAGCTTGGCGATCGCTCCAGCAAGCACTTAAGCTGAGTAAAAATGCTAGTGACAAAGAAAAGGCTTACATTCAAGCATTAGCAAAACGTTACCCATCGCAGCCAGTTGACGACCGCAAGTCATTCGATCTTGCCTATGCTAACGCCATGCGAGAAGTTGCCCAACGCTACCCAGACGATCCAGATGCAGCAACTTTGTTTGCTGAATCTTTAATGGACACAACTCCCTGGGATTACTGGGAGGAAGATGGCACGCTTAAACCAACAGGTAAAGAAATTATCGCCACCTTAGAGTCAATTCTACAAGAACATCCCAACCATCCTGGTGCTAACCATCTCTACATTCATGCCGTAGAGAAAGAACGTCCCGATTTGGGAGTTGCGTCTGCCGATCGCCTGATGCAACTGGTTCCCAATTCCGGTCACTTAGTACACATGGCATCGCACATCTATATTCGTGTAGGCAGATATCACGATGCCGTACTGTCCAATCAACGCGGGATTGCTGCTGACAACGCTTACGCGGCTCGGAACCAGGTAGAGGGGATTTATCCGTTGGCTTATATGCCCCACAACCATCATTTTCTCTGGTTCGCCGCCTTAATGACTGGACAGAGTAAAGTCGCAACCCAGGCAGCACTTCGCACAGCTAAAGTAGATGCAAAACTCATGCGGCAGCCCGATTTTGCTGGAGCCTTGCAACACTTCTATACGATTCCCACGTACACCTATATTCGGTTTGGGCAATGGAATCGGATTCTCTCAACCTCTGCACCCGCAAAAGATCTGAAATATCCTTCGGGAGTTTGGCACTACGCACGCGGACGCGCTTTTGCTGCCAAAGGTCAGATAAAACCAGCAATGCGGGAATTAAAAAAACTACAAGCGATCGCCGCGATTCCAGCCTTGCAAGACATCAAAATTTGGGGCTTTAACTCAACGGCAAGTATTTTAAATCTTGCTTCCCAAGTGCTAGCAGGTGAAATTGCAGCACAACAGAAAAATTACCAACAGGCGATCGCACACTTGCAAACAGCGGTCAAGCTAGAAGATGCTCTCGTCTATACCGAGCCTGCTGACTGGTCTCAACCTGCACGGCAATCGCTAGGAGGTATTTTACTCAAAGCACGTCGCTTCGCCCAAGCAGAACAAGCCTATCGAGATGACTTGAATATTTATCCCGAAAACGGCTGGTCTCTCTATGGGTTAATGCAAAGCCTTAAAGCACAGAACAAGCAAGCGGAAGCTCAAGTCGTCCAAAAGCAGTTCGAGCAAGCTTGGCAGTATGCTGACAGTTATCAGTGATTCAGTTATCAGTGAAGAGTGGTAGTTGGTAGTTGGTAGTTGCTCCCTTGTCCTCCTTGTCCCCCTTGTCCTCCTTGTCCCCCTTGTCCTCCTTTCCCGACTCCTTACTCCCGACTGCCGACTCCCGCTTTCAACACTGAAGGAATTGCTTCTAATACCTGTGCTGCGATCGCATTTGGAGTATCTTCGGGATGGGGGGTGATGTGCAAATCAGCTTCAGCGTAGAGCGATCGCCTCTCATTGAGGAGCGCTCGCAGTTTTCCAATTGGATCGGGATCTTGTAGTAAAGGTCTAGTATTATCTTCTGCTAAGCGGCTGTAGAGTTGTTCGACCGGCACATCCAGCCAAACAATTAAGCCATAATGCAAATAACTCCAGTTTTCTCGCCGCAGTACTATTCCGCCACCAGTAGAAATGGCGAGACGAGTGTAAGCACAAACTTCTGATAAGACTTTAGTTTCTATTTGCCGAAACGTTGTTTCTCCCTCTTCAGCAAAGATTTGGTTAATAGATTTTTGTGTCAGTTGTTCGATGACTGCATCCGTATCGACAAACCCGTAACCGAGTTGAGCTGCTAGTATTTGTCCTATTGTCGTCTTGCCCGCACCCATCATTCCCACCAGGTACAGGTTAATTCCCTTAAGTAAGTCGCTGTCTCCCACTCGATCTGAATTTAACTCATGACTTTTATCATTTTAATGGTAATGGGTAATGGGTAGTTGGTAGTTGGTAGTTGGTAGTTGCTTCCTTGTCCCCCTTGTCCCCCTTGTCTTTCTTCCCTGCTCCCTACTCCCTTTTTTACGCAATACTGGAACAAGAAGCTAAAAAGCGGAACGCAGAGTAATGGAAATTCGAGCGATTGATACACCACTTTTAGACTGGGCTGGAGATGCTCTTGCCCTTGGTTTATTTGAGGATGCTGTAGAATTGACAGGCGAACTGGCAGAGCTGGATGGAAAATTTGCTGGGGCGATCGCGGAACTAATCGCAGATACGGAGTTTAAGGCGAAAGAAGGTAGTACGGCGGTGACGCGGGTTGGCGGTGGTAGCGCCGTCCGCAAAGTCATATTGGTAGGACTGGGTAAGCCAGAAGGACTAAAAATAGATAGCTGGCGTAAAGCAGCTGCGGCAGTGGCGCGGTTAGCGAAAAAGGAACGTTGTAAAACTGTAGGAATTAGCTTTCCGGCGTGGAATAACGATCCGACTGCAACGGCTCAAGCTTTGGCTGAGGGAATTCAACTGGCTTTATTTCAAGATAATCGGTTTAAGTCAGAACCGGAAGAGAAACCACCAACTGTAGAGCGAGTTGACTTACTAGGGTTAGGCAGTCAAGATGATGCCGTTACCCGTGCCAGTCAGATCGCTTCGGGTGTAATTTTAGCGCGGGAATTGGTGGCTGCTCCAGCTAATGCCGTAACACCAGTAACAATGGCAGAAACAGCACAGGCGATCGCCTCCGAACACGGATTGGCGGTTGAAATTCTCGAACGGGAAGATTGTGAAAAGTTAGGTATGGGCGCGTTTTTAGGTGTTGCCCAAGCTTCGGAGTTGCCTCCCAAATTCATCCACTTGACCTACAAACCCGATGGTACGCCTAAGCGCAAGCTGGCGATTATTGGTAAGGGCTTAACCTTCGATTCTGGCGGCTTGAATATTAAGGGCGCTGGCAGCGGGATTGAAACGATGAAAATGGATATGGGTGGTGCTGCGGCGACTCTAGGGGCAGCTAAAGCGATCGCGCAACTGAAGCCCGATGTAGAAGTGCATTTTATCAGCGCTGCTACTGAGAACATGATCAGCGGTCGTGCCATGCACCCTGGCGATATTCTCAAAGCCTCAAATGGCAAGACGATTGAAGTGAATAACACCGATGCTGAAGGACGGTTGACTTTAGCAGATGCGCTGGTGTTTGCTGAAAAATTAGGCGTAGATGCGATCGTTGACTTAGCTACTTTAACTGGTGCTTGCATTGTCGCCTTGGGAGATGAGATCGCGGGATTATTTACTCCCCACGATGCTTTAGCTCATGAAATCCAAACTGCTGCTGAGATTGCAGGCGAAAAGTTTTGGCGGCTACCTATGGAAGAAAAATATTTTGAGGGTTTGAAGTCTGGGATTGCCGATATGAAGAATACGGGTCCCCGTGCTGGTGGTTCGATTACCGCTGCCCTATTTCTCAAACAATTTGTTAAAGAAACTCCTTGGGTGCATTTGGATGTAGCTGGTCCTGTCTGGACGGACAAGGAAAATGGCTATAACAACGCTGGAGCAACAGGTTTTGGCGTGCGAACTCTGGTAAATTGGGTGTTGACTAACTAGATGTAAGATAAATTCCGTAGCCTGTGCTGTTGCACAGGCAAAACACCCTCAAACATATAATCCCAATGCTACCTGCGATTCCCGATTTGCCTTTGGCATGGCAATTTGCTTCTCCTGGACCAATTCTGGTACAAATTGGTTCTTTGACACTCCGATGGTATGGTCTGCTGATTGCCTCGGCTGTATTAATTGGAGTTACTCTATCGCAATATTTGGCTAAACGCCGTCACGTTAACCCCGATATTATTGGCGATGTAGCGATTTGGTTAGTCGTGGGAGCGATCCCTGCTGCCCGCTTGTACTATGTATTATTTGAGTGGTCGAACTATGCTAACAATCCAGGTAAGATCTTTGCGATCTGGGAGGGTGGAATTGCCATTCATGGTGCAATCATAGGTGGAGTTATCGCAACTTTAATCTTTTGTCGGTTACGCAAGATTTCTTTTTGGCAAGTAGCCGATCTGATTGCTCCTTCGCTGATTTTAGGACAGGCGATCGGACGGTGGGGAAATTTTTTCAATTCTGAAGCCTTTGGTAGCCCTACAAATTTACCTTGGAAACTCTATATTCCTCCTAGCAACCGTCCGCCTGGATACGGAAATTTTGAATACTTTCATCCTACGTTTCTCTACGAATCGTTATGGAATTTAATGGTATTCGGGATCTTAATGTATTTGTTTTTCCGCAGCTTACGAGGATTGCGTTTGAAGACTGGCACGCTATTTTTAACCTACATGGTGGCTTATAGCTTAGGGCGCTTTTGGATTGAAGGATTGCGTACCGATAGTTTAATGCTAGGACCGTTGCGGATGGCTCAAATGGTGAGTCTAGTGGGAGTTGGCATCGGGTTATTAGGGCTTGCTTGGTTATATATTTATCGTCGTTCATTACCAGATGTTGCGCCTCCAGTTACAGCACCAGAACCAAGGATAGAAGTCTCCAAGCGCTGAATCTTAAGAAAAAAAAGCCCTAAGGGCTGAATTTAGGGCTTACTTATGATGCAGCATCTACCAATAGGTATCTTCATCGTGAAGTGACTCGACTTCGGAAAAGAATGTGAAAATTTGGAGAAAATCTTAAATCTGCGATTATAAGCAGCTCTCGATCGCCTATGTCTAATACTTCTGAATCTACTATCGAGTTAAATCGCAAATCAATTCCTACCCTCGCCCCAGGAGTATACATTGTAGGGGCAGGACCAGGCGATCCAGAACTTTTGACCGTTAAAGCCCAAAAGCTTTTAATGCAGGGAGATGTCATTCTTTATGCCGACTCCCTCGTACCGCGACAAATCTTAAAAATGTGCCGTCCAGAAGCAGAAATTATCCATACGGCAAATAAAACTTTAGAGGATATTCTACCCGTGATGGTGGCAAGGGTGCGATCGCATAAATCTGTGATCCGCCTGCAATCTGGAGATCCGAGTCTCTACAGCGCCATCCACGAACAAATACAAGCCCTTGCCGCCGCTGAAATTCCCTTTGAAGTCGTTCCTGGGATCAGTGCCTTTCAAGCCGCTGCTGCCAAGCTCAACGTTGAATTAACCGTCCCTGGACTCGTACAGACAATAATTCTCTGCCGTATCAGCGGACGCACGCAAGTTCCAGAAAGAGAAGAATTGTCATCCCTCGCCGCCCATCAAGCTAGTCTTTGCCTCTACCTCGCCGCCCGTCATGTAGAATCGGCACAAAGCCAATTATTGGCACACTATCCGTCAGAAACTCCCGTAGCAATTTGTTTTCGCTTGGGTTGGGAAGATGAAAGAATTTGTGTCACCACCCTTGACAAAATGGCAGAGACTACTCACAAAGAAAACCTAATTCGTACTACTCTTTACGTTATCAGTCCTGCACTAGGAGAAGTCACGGCAAGATCTCGCCTCTACCATCCCGAACATACCCACCTGTTTCGCCCTCAGCAAAAACTCAATCCATAATTACGGTCACTGATAACTGATAATTGGGTAGAGACGTTACATGTAACGTCTCTACACTAATAACTGATAACTGATAACTGTCCCCTGCGGTTCGATAAGATTTACTTAGTGAAGTAAAAATAACTGAGGGGAACGCGCCTTGCTAGACGAACAAGCCAAGAAAACCATGTTGCGGAAGATTCCGCACGGACTTTATGTATGTGGTGTGAAAGATGGAGAAGACGTGAATGGCTTCACTGCTAGCTGGATCATGCAAGCTTCTTTCAAACCACCTTTAATAGTCAATTGTGTCAAGCAAGACTCCAAATCCCACGAAATGATTAGAACCAGTGGGGTATTTGCTATCAGTTTTCTCGATGCCGAACAAAAAGACATTGCCCAAAAATTCTTTCAACCCCAACGACGAGTAGGCAACAAATTCGACGATATTGAGTTTTATCTCGGTGAAACTGGGTGTCCGATCTTGACTGACTCTTTAGGCTATGTCGAGTGTCAAGTTGTTGGCGCGGTGGAAAAAGGCGACCATACAGTTTATGTTGGCGAAGTCATCGCTGCTGGCGTTCACCGTGAAGGAGACGCGCTGCGCTTGGAGACAACTGGCTGGCAATATGGAGGCTAGAAAGAGGACAAGGGAGACAAGGGAGACAAGGGAGACAAGGAAGCTATTCTAGTCACCAGCCACCAGCCACTAGTCACTTACTAACTATGCCATTAATTAAAGTCCAAACTTCGATCGCGACTCCTGCTGAATCTGACGTGGAAGCGTTGCTGAAAAGCCTATCTTCCATGTTGGCAAAACATACAGGTAAACCAGAATCATACGTAATGACGGCGTTTGAACCTGGTGTACCGATGACTTTTGCTGGAACGTTAGATCCAGTTTGCTATGTAGAAGTAAAAAGCGTTGGCACAATGAAGCCAGAGCAAACTAAGGCAATGAGTCAAGACTTTTGCCAGCAGATTAACCAGGCGCTGGGTGTAGACAAAAATCGCATCTACATTGAATTTAATGACGCGAAAGGTTACATGTGGGGCTGGAACAGCTCAACTTTTGGATAGTCATCCACAATTGACCAATTTTTTGATAGGATATGTAAGCTCACTTCTAATGTAAGTGCAGCTTACTTTTTGTTAGGGTGGCAATATTCTGCTTTGACGTGGTTTCTGGACCCTTAGTTCAGTGGATAGAACAACCGATTTCTAATCGGTAAGTCAGAGGTTCGAGTCCTCTAGGGTCCGTTAAGAAAATTCGGAATTCGGAATTCGGAATTGAGGGAAACTATGAATTATAGGCGGATGACGATTTTGCCGAAGTGCGTGCCACTTTCGAGGTAGGCTAGTGCTGCCCTGGCTTCGTGGAATGGAAAGACCCGATCTATAATCGGTTTCATTTGATGTAGGCTAATACTCCGATTCATGTCTTCAAATAAATCGCGAGAGCCTACATAAATACCTTGGACTCGGATATGTTTGAACAGGATTGAACCAGTGCTGACATCTCCTGCAATACCTGTAAGCACGCCAATCATCGCTACCTTACCGCCATAGCGCACGGCACGAAGGGATTTTGACAGCGTTCCCGATCCCCCAACTTCTACAACTAGATCTACACCTCTACCATCGGTCAATTTCTCAACTTTTTCATCCCAGTCGGACGTAGTTTTGTAATTAATTCCTACATCTGCGCCTAGCTGGATAGCACGGTCTAATTTGTCATCGCTACTGCTAGTTAGAATAACTCGTGCGCCCATCATTTTTGCGAATTGCAAGCCAAACAGCGATACGCCACCTGTTCCTTGTAGCAGCACGGTATCACCTGCTTTAAGTTGTCCCTCTACTATCATTGCATTCCAAGCTGTAACAGCAGCACAAGGTAAAGTTGTAGCTTCTTCATAAGATAGGTGTGCGGGAATTTTGACAACTCCCTGTTCGTCAAAGACAACGTACTCTGCTAATACACCATCGATCGCACCACCAAGAGCAGAATTCGCTTTTTCTGGTGTTAATTCCCCTGAAATAAATGATTGCATGAAAATGCCTGCAACGCGATCGCCTACCTTCACTCGCGTCACACCTTCTCCCACAGCGACAACTTCCCCCGCACCATCAGAAAGCGGCACTATTACTTTGAGAGATTTGGGATCGTAAGCTCCTTTTGCAACTAGTAAATCTCGGTAATTGAGGGATGCAGCTTTCATTTTTACCAAAACTTGTTTAGCTTTGGGTTGCGGTTGCGGGCGTTCTACTAAAGTTAAAGCATCCAAACCTGGCTTATCGTTTTGAATTTCGTATGCTTTCATAAATGTCTCCAATTAGTTGACAGACAGCACAAAATTGTAGATCGAGACGACCTCAATCATTGGTTGAAACGCGACAAATAACTAACAGCAAGCTGAAATGAAAGTGCGACTTTACTTCTAATTGCACTTCGTTTAAATAGCTACACTTCAAAAACTATACTTTGAGTTTCTAGGCTAAATTAAAAATTGACAAGTACGCACAATTTTGTGAAGTAGTATCAAACTTGTGCAGTAGTATCAAAAATTATCCTATCCGAGGCATTCTATGCAAAGCAGACAATACGATTACCGCTACAGTTGCTCTGTAGAAGCAACATTAGATGTGATTGGTGGTCGATGGAAAGGCGTGATCCTATTTCATTTAATGGAGGGAACGAAGCGATTCAACGAACTCCAGCGTCTAGTACAAGGCTGCACTCAAAGAATGTTGACTTTGCAGTTACGCGAATTAGAAAAAGATGGTGTGGTTAAGCGTACCGTTTATGCTGAAGTGCCACCAAAAGTAGAATATTCTTTAACCGAATTCGGTCGCAGTTTAGAACCAATTTTACTGATGATGCGCGATTGGGGCGATCGCTATGTGAGTCAGTTGGTAGAGCAAAAGTCAAAAGTCAAAAGCTAAAAGTCAAAAAGTAAGGGCTAGTACTTACTTGCAGTCAGCAAATACAAACGTTACAATTTATACCACGTTACTGACTCTAAAAAACTACAAAAGTCATGGCATTTAATAATCAACACTACTATACTTTTACTGCATTGCTACAGCTTTGGGGGCTTCCATCACAACTAGTTGAGCCTATTAGCCGTCAACTCGCCAACATAGACAATACTCAGCAAGATGAATTGATTCAACTGTTCGCTGTTGAGTTACAAAAAAAACAAAGCCCTAGTGAGAAGTAGGGTGGGCAATGCCCACCCCACTCAAGTACGATTTAGGAAACAAAACCAAAGATTTTGGCAAACCCTCCTAAAATTGCCAGTACTAATCCAATTACCACTCCTCGGTTGATGAATTCCTCGGTGTCAACCCACTTGACAATACCGTCTATTTTTTCATCCAAAACCCAAATTTCGCCTTTGAGTTCTGCTTCCACTCTGACTAGATTGGTTTTGATATCGCTAACATCTTCGGAAATCTTGTCAACTTTGGTTTCTAACCTAGTCAAGATTTCTTTGAGATCGAACTCTATATTCACAATCTCTTCCTATTCCCACTCAATGGTTCCAGGTGGCTTAGAAGTAATATCATAGACGACGCGATTTACGCCCTTGACTTCATTCACGATCCGATTAGAAATTAGTTCCAACAAATCGTAAGGAACCCTTGCCCAATCCGCTGTCATCCCATCTTCGCTAGTAACGAGGCGTAGGACAATTGGGTAAGCATAAGTACGCTGATCGCCCATGACACCAACGCTACGAATTGGTAAAAGGACTGCAAAGGCTTGCCATACGTCATTGTATAAACCCTGCCGATTGATCTCTTGACGGACGATCAGATCTGCATCGCGGAGAATTTCCAACCGTTCGGCTGTAACTTCACCAATAATCCGAATTGCTAAGCCAGGACCAGGGAATGGCTGGCGCTGAACAATTTCTTCCGGTAAACCGATCGCCCGTCCGACTTTACGTACTTCGTCTTTGAAGAGTTTGCGGAGGGGTTCGACGAGTTTGAATCTCAAGTCTTTGGGTAAACCACCGACGTTATGATGGCTCTTGATCTTCACCGCGACACGTTCGCCTGTTTTGGGATCGACGTTAGTATCGGCAGATTCGATCACGTCTGGGTAAAGCGTCCCTTGCGCGAGGTAGTCGAAGGGTCCGAGACGCTTGGAACTTTCTTCAAACGTGCTGATAAATTCATGTCCGATCCGACGGCGTTTTTCTTCGGGATCGGTAACACCCGCGATCGCAGCTAAAAAGCGATCGCTAGCGTTAACATACTCTACCGGAATGTGAAACTGTTCTCGAAACAACTTCACCAACCGTTCCGGTTCGTGCTTGCGCATAAAGCCTTGATCGATGAATACACAAGTCAGTTTGTCACCGATCGCCCGATGTAAGAGAAAAGCTAGGGTAGAAGAATCTACGCCACCCGAAAGTGCCAACAACACTCGCTTATCACCGACTTTCGCCCGTACTTCTCGCACTGACTCTTCAACAAAAGCCGCTGTCGTCCAAGTTGGTTCGCAGTCGCAAATATGGTAGACAAAATTGCGGATCAATGCTATCCCACCGATTGAGTGGACGACTTCTGGATGGAACTGCACGCCGTAAAGTTTTGTATTGTGTTCGGCGATCGCCGCACAGCTAGTATTTTCTGTATGGGCGAGAATTTCAAATCCTTCCGGTAGTTTGACGCACGAATCCCCGTGGCTCATCCACATGGTCGTCCCATCTTCTACGTTGGTCAACAAGTCCGTGGGATCGTCTATACGCAAGGCTGCTTTACCATATTCTCCCCGTTCGGCGCGAACGACTTGCCCGCCTAACTGATTTACCATCAGCTGCATTCCATAGCACACGCCAAGGATAGGGATACCCAAATGCCAAATTGCGGGATCGCACTGCGGAGCACCTTTGTCATACACGGAATTGGGTCCCCCTGAGAGGATAATTCCTTTAGGATTGAGTAGGCGCAGTTGTTCGGCGGTGGTGCGATAGGAGATCACTTCAGAATAAACTTGAGTCTCGCGAATCCGACGGGCAATCAATTCCGAATATTGAGAGCCGAAGTCAAGAATCACGATCGTTTGCCGAGCTAGCCGCCTGAGTGACGTATCTTGTGGCGGCATTTCTGTTTGTATTGTCACTGCTGGAAGTCCTACTGGATGAGAAAAGGTTGCTCTAAGAGATGAAGCTCTCGATGACAAATCTAAAAAATATATCCCTATCTAAAGAGGGATACTAAAACTGTATTTATTGCTATCTTTAAAATGTTTATTCTTATTAAGTTAACACAAGTGATCCAGGATGGTAGTAGCAGTTTCGCTTTTGACTAAAATTTGACGATCGCGGTCAAACAGAACTGTACCAACACTAACTTGGCGATCGCTGTGATTGTAGATATATTCCTGAGAACGTCGATCGATTTCTGAGGCGATCGTTTCATAAACTCGACTTACCCAGTCGCTGTTTTCTCTTACATCCAATTCCCGTAAATATTTCAGCGCGGCTTCCGCTGTAGGACAAGCAAAAATTGCCTGAAGAACGTTTGTCGGTAAGCCTAAATTGGCGCAGTGTGCCGTGAGGATCTCGCGCCGTCCGTCCGCAAGGTGGTGGTGCGTGTGAAAAATCCCACCTGCGAGTTTCAGCAGCTTGCCATGATAGCCGAACAACAAAATTTCTTTGACTCCCTGCAATCCCGCCTCTACTAGCAGAGAACCCAGCCAATTTGCGGTTTTAACTAACCGTTCGCGATCGATCCCCAGTTGAGGTGCTAAGTCTAGACCATTTTCTCCCACACAAAAAACCAAACTTTCAAACTGTCGTGCTTTTGTTTGTAATTGTTCGCGACAGATATCTAACTGTCCTGGAGCGCTCAAAGGTTGAGAGATCCCTGTCGTCCCCAGCAAAGAGAGTCCATCTACCACGCCAAAAGCAGAATTAGAAGTCCGCTCCGCGAGTTTTCTGCCTTCTGGAAGGATAATCGTAACTTGAATTGTTTCCCCTGGAGCAAGCGATCGCTCTAAGTTGGCGTACAGCAATCTTTGGGCATAGGCGTAAATTGCCGGGGAATTCGGAATTCGGAATTCGGAATTCGGAATTGAAGAATCATTGACTATCCTGCCGATTCCTTCTCCACCGTTGATGATGATATTTTGCGGGTGCGTGGTAGTTGGTAATTGGTAGTTGGTAGTTGGTAGTTGGTAATTGGTAGTTGGTAGTTGGTAGTTGGTGTTGTCTCCCTTGTCTCCCTTGTCTCCCCCCTCTCCCTTGTCTCCCTTGTCTCCCCCAGCTCTCTTCTCCCCGACTCCCAATTCAACTAATGCCCAAATCGGGGTATTGCGCGTGATGTCCAAATTATCCCCAGGATCGCTGCGGGTAACTGCTAAAGCCATCCCTGGCTTGAGTTCGGCTACTTGTTCGATCGCAATTTCGACAATTTCAGGTGGTTCGAGCAAATCGATTAAAACACGATCGAGCGATCGCCCGTGTTTGATCTGCTGTAAAGCTGCTACAGCCGCAGCACAAGCGAATACTGGTAAGGTGTATCCAGAGCGGGGTGACATGGGTTGGAAGTCGGGGCTAAGAGGTGAAATGCCGAGATGGGTATAAATGTCAGATACAATAAGACTGCAAAGCCACTGATGGCGCAAACAATTACTGGTGTTCGATCGAGTAGTGACCTATGCCAGCCAATTCATGGTCTGAAAATGATTCATATGACGAACTAGACGCACTGAGCGCTTTCTTGTCAGACCTGTCAGATGCAGAAGAATCTGTAGAAACGTTGCCAGCAACGTCGCTGCCATCTCTGTTCCAAGGTCGCAGGCGCAAAGCCGCAGTTGTTTTAGTTACGATCTGGAGCAGTACTATTGCCCTGCATTTAGTTTCTTGGGGAGCATGGTTTGTACTTGGTCTAACTACGTTGTTTGGGATTCATGCCCTGCGGATAGTCTTAGCTCGACCGCGCCAGCAGGCAGAATTAGTTAGTGATGAAGCACTGGCAACGGCTCCTTTTATTTCCCTGCTTGTGGCAGCCAAGAACGAAGAAGCAGTAATCGGCAATCTTGTCAAGATACTTTGCAATCAAGATTATCCAAATGACAAGTACGAAGTTTGGGTGATAGACGATGATAGCACCGACAACACGCCAAAAATCCTATCACAACTGGAGCAGGAATACGACTGCTTGAGAGTATTGCATCGCCAGACTGGAGCAACTGGTGGCAAGTCAGGAGCGCTAAATCAAGTCTTGCCGCTGACTAAAGGTGAGATTTTAGCAGTATTTGATGCTGATGCTCGCGTGACTCCCGACCTACTCAAACAAGTTCTGCCTCTGTTTGCAGAAAAAAAGGTAGGAGCCGTACAAGTGCGCAAGGCGATCGCCAATGCCAGCGAAAATTTCTGGACGCTGGGACAGCAAGCTGAAATGGCTTTGGATGCCTACGTACAGCAGCAACGACTTGCAGTTGGCGGACTGGGTGAACTACGAGGGAACGGTCAATTCGTCCGTCGTGCAGCTTTGCAGCGCTGCGGTGGCTGGAATGAGGAAACAATCACCGATGACCTCGATTTGACATTCCGCTTGCACCTAGATCGGTGGGAAATTGAGTTTCTACCTTATCCAGCAGTGGAGGAAGAAGGTGTAACGACAGCACTTGCCCTATGGCATCAGCGTAATCGTTGGGCAGAAGGCGGCTATCAGCGATATTTAGACTACTGGCGACCGATCCTGAGCAACCGTATGGGAACTCAAAAAACCTTTGACATGTTCATGTATCTGCTAATTCAGTACTTATTACCCGCTGCCCAGGTTCCCGATTTGTTCATGGCGATCGCCCGCAATCGTTTGCCCGTATTTAGCCCGCTGACAGGTTTAGCCATGTCAATGTCTATGTTGTGGATGTATCAAGGGCTAAAGCGGTTCCATCCAGATGGAAAGCTGCGTTTATCAACGCTGTTGATGCTGCTACTTCAAACCATGCGCGGTACTATTTATATGTTTCACTGGTTAGTGGTGATGCCCAGTATCACTGCGAGAATGTCCGTTCGCCCCAAACGATTGAAATGGGTTAAAACTGTTCATCAGGGTAAGAGTTAGGATTTGGTAATAAGGTAATAGGTAATAGGTAATTGGTTGTCTTTCCACGCACCACTCACCACGTACCACTTACCACACTAAAAATCAAGATCGGAGTCTTCGGCAGTATCACTATCTTCCCACTCTGGAACAGTGGCAGATGAGATACTGCTGATGTCTGTAGATGAGGTAAATTCTGTACTGTCACCGATCGCCTCACCATTGAAAGATTTAGCAAAGCGTTGAACTACAATATCGAACTCGCTAATTTCTAGTTGTCCGACTGGAGTGGAAGTCGTGGGAGTCACCGGATCTCCAGTTGCGGCTGCTGAGATTGGTGTTTTCGCAGAGCCATCCTGAAAGGCGGTTGCTGATTGGGAGTTTGAGACTGGAGCAGCTGGCTGAGCCATACTTACTCCAGTTGTATACTCGATCGCGGGAGCAGTGCCATTCGTATGATTGTTTTTCGTTTCAAGTGCGCTGCTATTAGCTGGAGCAATCTTAGCCACAGTCAAGGTTGCCTCGCGAACTTCCTTCGGCATCGCGGCTAATTCTAGCTGTACCTGAACTTCTTGTCCGAATGCCGAGAGAAAAGCAGCTTTGATATTTGGCACGTAAGCCTTAGCGCGATCGCGCCAAGCTGGAGATTTCATCCCAATCCGAGCAATACCAGCTTCAAATTGAATCAATCGTCCCATTTGCTTGAGCAATGCTTGAGTCGAGTGCGGTTGCAAGCAAGCAAGTACCTGAAGCCAAACTTTCTCGTTAGAAGAATTTGGCGTTTGGAATTCGGAATTCGGAAGTGAAGATTCTTGAGTGCTGGTAGTTGTTGGTTGTTGATTGGTAGTTGGTGGTTGGTAGTTGTTGGCTGTTGGCTGTTGGTTGTTGGCTGTTGGTTGGTAATTAGAAAGTGGTGCGTGGTGCGTGGTACGCTCAGGAATAGGGTGTGGGGTCTGGGGTGTGGGGTGTGGAGTTGAATTGCGAATTGCTCCCTCAGCTCCCTCAGCCCCCTCAGCTCCCTCAGCTCTCTTTCCCCTGCTCCCTGCTCCCTGCTCCCTAAGTGAAGCAGATGGCAACAATCCCAATAAGCTGACTTCTAGCCATAAGCGGGGCTGGGTTGTATTTTTGATTTGGGCTTCACTTTTAGCTAAGTGCTGTTGTCCTACCAAGATATTAGAAATATCCCAAGCTTTAGCTTGCGTGCAAAGCGCATCCCATGTTGCAGGAGTAACGGCGATGAGATCGTTACGGTTGGGCGCGGTTTTAGCCACAAGTAAATCACGATAGAAACCTGCCAAGTTTTGCAGCAGCGTTAACGGTTCCCTACCCCGATCCATAATTCGACGCACGGCATCGAGTAATGCTTCTGGTTGATTCTGTGCGATCGCCTGTAAAATCTCTAGCAAGTCTGGCTCGGCAACAGAACCGACTAAATCCCAAATTCGCTCTACAGTCACGACTCCAGCTAATAAGCTCAACTGATCGAGTAAACTTTCGGCATCCCGCAACCCCCCCTGGGCAAACGATGCAACTAAATGTATGGCTTCTGGGGTAATATCAATGCTTTCTTTAGCTGCGATCGCGCTTAAATGCCCTATCATCGCGTCTAGCGGAATGCGGCGGAAATCAAACCTTTGGCAGCGCGAAATAATTGTTGGTAATACCCGTTGGGGATCGGTGGTAGCTAGGACAAATACGACATGTGCTGGCGGTTCCTCTAAGGTTTTCAGCAGGGCATTAAACGCCGCCGTACTGAGCATGTGGCATTCGTCGATCGCGTACACTTTGTAACGACACTGAACGGGGGCAAATTGAGCGCGTTCGATCAGTTCTCTAACATTATCTACGCCCGTGTTACTAGCAGCATCGATTTCAATCACATCTAGAGTCGCACCTTTAGCAACTCCTTGACACACGACACAGACACCACAGGGTTGAGCTGTTGGTTTGTTGCTATTGAGGCAGTTCAGCGATTTTGCTAAAATCCGAGCGCTAGAGGTTTTTCCCGTCCCCCTCGGACCTGTAAATAAATAGGCAGGGGCGATTTTCTGTCGCTCGATCGCATGAGTTAATGTAGTCGCGATCGCCTCTTGACCTACCAAATCGGCAAAAGTCTGAGGGCGATATTTATGGTGTAGCGGCTCGTAAGACATTGATTTGAAACTCTTCCCTACCACTGGGTAAATAGTACTAATGCACTATTTAGAACCCCATCTATAGTATGGCAGAGGAAGTATATCTCCTAAAGAAACGAAATTATATTCTATTAAGCTGGACGATTAGAAATCGCGTCTATACAAGCAAAACCCGCAGCTGCGGGTTTTGTAAATCCTCGACTTTACTATTAGTTCGCTCAGGCGGACTTGATTTGTGTAGCTGCACCTTTCATTCGTACTATTTTCCTACATCCCTCTTATCTGGCTTTGTTGAATCTGTTGTTGCATTTTTTCTAAGGTTTCGGCAGGTGCAAGACAAGTCAAACCCTTACAGACTAGACCAATACTGGAATCCGGTAAGTTATCTGCTTGGGTCAGCACGGCAGCAGGAAAATACTGTGTTAAAAATGTCTCAATTTGCAATTTTGAAGTCCGAATCGTCGTACAGTGAGAATACCAATCAAAAGCAGTGAATAGACTGGGGCAAGCTTGTGGGTGTTGGTGCATGGCACTGCTAAAAGCCTGTAATCCTTGCTCGGCGCGATCGAGATAAGTTAGATCTTCCGTCAGTAGAGCTAACCGCACGAGATTGGCGATCGCTACTCCATTCGCCGCCGGAGTCGCATTATCCGTATAGCTGCGTTCTCTAACAATTAACTCCTGACTCGCATCTTTAGCGGTATTGAAATAACCGCCTAGTTCCACACTCCACAGAAATTCATCAAATTCTGTTTGAACTGCGATCGCTTTTTCCAACCAATGTAGAGACGTTACATGTAACGTCTCCACATGTAACGTCTCTACAAGTGATGCCTGATGTAAATCCAACAATGCTTTGATAAATTGGGCGTAATCTTCCGACTGCGCCATGACAGCAGCCTTACCATCATAATTCAGCCGATGAAACCGCCCGTCTACCCACTGATTTTCTAAGATGAAGTTTGCTGCACGAACAGCCAAATCTAAATAATCATTTTGTTGGAATACGATAGCAGCTCTTGCTAAACCTGAAATCATCAAACTATTCCAGGCAACAATCATTTTGGTATCGGTGACAGCCGGAATTCTACCCGCCCAAGTTTGAGTTTTTGCTTCCTGATTATTTCGTGCTGGGGGAAAGGTATCTAATGCTTCAAATGTAGAACCATATCGCACCTGAAACAGTTTTCTCAATGCCGATTCTACTGTCTCGCTTAAACTACCAGTTTTGCGGCGTTGTAAGACATTTTTACCTTCAAAATTGCCTTGGGGAGTGACGGTAAATTCTGCTTGTATTGCAGTTAATTCTTCTGAAGTTAGGATATTTTCTAATTCGCTGTAACTCCAAACGTAAAACGCTCCTTCCTCTGGCTCTGCTTCTTCTGGATGTATAAAACTATCAGCATCTTGAGCGGCATAAAAATAGCCTTCAGGAGCCGTCATTTCTCGTTGCAACCATTTTACAGTCAGCGCGATCGCCCTTTCAAAAGCTGGTTCTTTGACTCCCGCACTCCACAAATTTGCTAAATACTCGACAATTTGCCCGTTATCGTAGAGCATCTTTTCAAAGTGGGGGACTGTCCAAGTCGGATCGACGGTGTAGCGATGGAAACCACCCCCTACATGGTCGTAAATTCCACCCAACGCTAGATCGATACCACGCTGAGTACAAGATTCTGGGAGATTGTAGCGAAAATTATCTTTCCAGACGGGCAAGAAACGCCACCCCCGTAAAGCTAAGTCAGCATAAGGAATCATGGGAAATTTAGTTCCGTAGTCACCACCTGTAATAATTCCCGTACTGGTTTCAATTCCTTGACGCAGTAACTCTGAATTTAAAGGCTGGGTATTGGGGAGAATAGCAGCTTGCTGGATAGCTTCGAGAATTGCTTCCTGGCGCGATCGCAGATCCTGTTTTTCGGTATCGTAATAACGGCGCAGCGCTTGCAGAACCTGTAAAAATCTTGGTCTACCGTATCGCGGTTCTAAAGGAAAATAAGTTCCACCATAAAATGGAACTAAATCTTCTGGCGCGAGAAAGATATTTAAAGGCCAACCCCCTTGACCAGTCATCATCTGCAAGGCTTGCATGTAGATACTGTCAATATCGGGACGTTCTTCTCGATCTACCTTAATTGGCAAAAAGTTAGCATTCAAGTATTCTGCCACGGCAAGATCGGAAAAAGCTTCTCCCTCCATGACCGTACACCAATGACAGCTAGAATAACCAATCGACAGAAAGATTGGCTTATTTTCTGCTTTTGCCTTTGCCAAAGCCTCATCACACCAAAACCACCAGTCAATCGGATTTTCAGCGTGCTTGCGGAGATAGAGGCTTTGAGTTTGAGCCAGACGATTAGTCATGGTTAAATTGTGGTTGCCTTCACTGCCAGTCTATCGAAAAGGAGCGAGGAGTGAGGGAAGGATGGGGAGACAAGAGAGACAAGGTGACAAAAGAAACAAGGGGACAAGGGAGACAAGGCGGACAAGGGAGAAATTCGATCTAAAATCCAAAATCTAAAATTTCCCTCACTCCTCACTCCTCGCTCCTCACCCCTTCTTAATAGATAAAATGAAGAAAACTCACAACAGACTAACCGAATGATTCCTATTGTTATCGAACAATCTGGACGCGGGGAACGCGCTTTTGATATCTACTCTCGCTTGCTGCGGGAACGGATTATCTTTCTAGGACAAGCCATTGATTCTAACTTGGCTAATTTGATTGTCGCCCAGTTGTTGTATTTGGATGCTGAGGATGGCGAGAAAGACATCTATCTCTATATCAATTCTCCTGGTGGCTCGGTGACGGCGGGAATGGGTATTTTTGATACGATGAAGCACATTCGCCCCGATGTTTGTACAATATGTACGAGATTAGAAGCCAATATGGG
>NZ_PYCI01000080.1:0-29142 GCF_003015105.1 Chroococcidiopsis sp. CCALA 051
CTCTTTTAATTCGACACCAACTCTCTTGTGCTTGTTGGCGCTTTCAAACTATACTCTTTTCTAGGTTCGGTCGCCCTCTCCAGCGCTCGCCTATCGGCTTGCCTCTCTTGTGGCGCTTTACTAATCTAGCAACCCTTTTCCATCTTTGTCAACTACTTGGCAAAAAAATATTTTCGCTCGCCCCAGACTGCTGATTTCACATAGTTTAAGCGACAATGACATATGCATTGTGCTGCTGAGGAACGAGACTTGTGAACTTTCAATCAGTGATTGCTGTACTAAATAAGTTTTGGGGCGATCGCGGTTGCTTGATTGCCCAACCCTATGACACGGAGAAAGGTGCAGGTACGAAAAATCCCCATACTTTTCTAAGAGCGTTGGGACCTGAACCTTGGTCAGTCGCTTATGTGGAACCTTGTCGCCGTCCTACAGACGGACGATACGGAGAGAATCCTAATCGCTTTCAACACTATTATCAATACCAAGTATTGATTAAGCCTTCTCCTGAGAATATTCAAGGCATATATCTCGATTCCTTAAGAGCTTTGGGTATTCACCCAGAAGATCATGATATTCGCTTTGTAGAAGATAACTGGGAAGACGCGACTGTCGGTGCTTGGGGTACTGGTTGGGAAGTTTGGCTGGATGGGATGGAAATTACTCAATTTACCTACTTTCAACAGTGCGGTGGGATTGATTGTCGTCCTGTTTCAATTGAAATTACCTACGGCTTGGAACGACTAGCAATGTACCTCCAGGGAGTAGAGGCATTTACAAAACTGAAATGGACTGACAACATCACATACGGAGACGTTCATCTCCAAGGGGAAATCGAGCAGTGTATGTATAACTTTGAAGCCTCGAACCCCGAAATGTTGCTGACGTTGTTTAACATGTACGAGCAGGAAGCAGAACAACTGACTCAAAGAGCATTGGTTTTACCTAGCTTGGATTACGTTTTGAAGTGTTCTCACACTTTTAACCTACTAGATGCTAGGGGAGTGATTTCTGTTACGGAGCGGACTCGTTATATTGGCAGAATTCGGCATTTGGCAAGAAAAGTGGCTCAACTGTACATTCAGCAGCGGGAAGCGTTAGGGTTTCCACTGCTGCACAAAGCAAAAGGGTAGAAAACTAATGGATAATCTGAGAGAGCTATTGGAACCGATTGCCGCTTGGTTTCGTAGTTTGGGTATTCCAGAACCAATCGTGCATTGGGGACATCCTTTAATGATGGGAATTGTCGTGTTTGTGATGGGTAGTTTTGTTGGATTTACGGGGTGGCGAGGAAGAATAGTTGCAGATAAGGACGTTGCAGTTGAAAATTTGATATCTCACCGTACTCTAGCGCCTTGGATGTTTGGCTTTATGGCAGCTGGTTATACTGGTGGCTTACTGTCGTTGGTGATGCAACAACAACCAATATTGGAAAGCCCTCATTTTTGGACTGGATCAATTGTACTATTGTTACTGCTAGTAAATGGAGCGATCGCGTTTTTTGGTTTTGGTAAAGATAAAGGTACTTTACGCACAGTTCACGCTTACTTGGGGAGTACAGCGCTTTGTTTGATGTTTCTCCATGCTGTCTTAGGATTGAGATTGGGTTTGGCGATTTAATTGCTTTGTGAATAAAGTTCACTTGGTGGGAATCATAAGATAATGAAAATCTGAGTTCTACCAAAGTGAACTATGCAGGGAGACTTACCACTTAGAACGACCAGGCTAGCTGTATTAATTGATGCTGATAATGCTAATGCCAACTTAGTTGAGCCTCTACTCAAAGACATTGCAAAATATGGTACTGCTAACGTCAAACGAATTTATGGTGATTGGACGCGACCGCAACTGAGTAGCTGGAAAGATAAGCTGCATAAGTTTGTCATACAACCTATACAACAGTTTAGTTACACATCAGGTAAGAATGCAACTGATAGTGCATTAATTATTGATGCAATGGATCTACTATACACGAGCAATTTTGATGGTTTTTGCATTGTTTCAAGTGATAGTGATTTTACTAAACTAGCTTGCAGAATTCGAGAGTCTGGATTGGTTGTATATGGCTTTGGTGAGAAAAAAACTCCTGAACCTTTTCAAAAAGCTTGTGATAAATTCACTTATACAGAAAATTTAGAAGAATTAGAAGAAAAAGAAGAGCAGAGATCGGAACTTTCCTCAACAGAAAGAAAAGCACACAACAGTGCAAAACTTAAGCAAAATCAGAAATTAGTAAATCTTGTCAAAACCGCTTATGATTCTATTACTGAAGAGGAAGGCTGGGCGAGTTTGGGAGAACTAGGAATTCAACTTAATAAGTTAGATTCATCTTTTGATTCTAGGAATTATGGTTATAAAAAGCTTGGAGACTTGATTCGAGCAATTGATGTATTTGAAATTAATGCAATACCCCATGAAAAAAATCCGGCAGTTAAAGCTTTATATATTAAAGTAAAAAATTAAGTAAATACTCATTTTTGATGGCTCCGATTACTGGCGTTCTACTCTGTCTTGCTTACATTTTAGGTTTATTATCTACAGCAATCACATGGGGAAGCTGTGGATTACTGGTTATATTAATTGTAGTAGCAGTATTAGCTAGCTTTGGCAGAAGAAGCAGTTATAGAAATAAACTTCTGAATAGCTTTTGGCGAGTCAAACCGCAAATATGGTTGTTGGCTGGATTAGTAGGGTTTGGTGCAACTATATATTTTCAAATTAGGACACCGCATCCTAGTGAGAATGATATTAGTAAATTTATAACTGCCACTCTTAAAGATTCAGTACAAATTGTAACCGTTCAAGGAACAATTACTAGTACGCCACGCTTAACGAGAAATCAACGATCGCAATTTTGGCTAGAAGCGTTTCATTTAAATATTGGCAACGATATTAGTAAAGATGTATCGGGAAAATTATATACAACTGTACCTTTATTACAAGCAACTGGATTGCATGAAGGAACAAGAATTACTACAACAGGAATTTTATATAAACCTAAATCGGCAAATAATCCAGGAGGATTTAATTTTCAGGCTTATTTAGCTAGAGAGGGAAGTTTTGCTGGTTTAAAGGGAAAAGAGGTTAGTTTAATTGATTCTGAAATCAATAATAAAACTAAGAATTGGGGATGGTGGACAGTCAGACAAAAAATTCTTCGCTCTCAAGTGCAATGGTTAGGCGTACCGGAGGGTGTTTTGGTAAGTGCGATGGTTTTAGGAAACCGCGTAGTTGACTTACCATCTTCTGTCAGCGACTCATTTATTCGAGTTGGCTTAGCTCATGCTTTAGCTGCATCCGGTTTTCAAGTATCTCTAATTCTTGGAGTAGTATTAGCGATCGCTCAGCGTTTTTCTAATCGAATTCAATTTATTATTGGAGTATCGGCACTACTAATTTTTCTCTGCCTTACAGGTTTACAACCATCAGTTTTAAGAGCAGTTATTATGGGAATTGGTGCTTTAACTGCGCTAGCATTAGAACGAAAAGTTCAGCCTTTAGGATTAATTTTATTAGCTGCTACTTTATTATTATTTATCAATCCTATTTGGATTTGGGATTTAGGTTTTGAATTTAGTTTTCTGGCAACTCTAGGATTAATAGTAACAGTACCCGCTTTGACAAACAAGCTAGATTGGTTGCCACCTACGATCGCCACTTTAATCGCAGTGCCAATTTCAGCTTATATCTGGACAATTCCGCTACAAATATACAATTTTGGCTTAATCTCACCTTATAGTATTTTAGTTAATATAATAACAACAATACCAATTTCCATTATTAGCTTAGGGGCTTTTATCAGTGCGCTCGCAGCGTTAATACATCCAGTTATGGGGAGTGCTTTAGCTTGGTTATTATATTATCCAACTTATTACCTCATGGAACTCGTCGATTTTTTTGCTAGACTGCCAGGAGCAGCAACCGCTGTAGGAATAATATCCTCATTACAGCTCGTAATAATATATGGGTTATTTATCTTAACTTGCAGTCAAAAATGGTGGCAGAAAAAATGGTGGATTGTAGGGCTAGTCACGGTTAGCTTAGTATTCATTCCAGCTTGGCAAACTCAAGCTAGCTTATTCCGAGTTACTGTTTTAGCAGCAGGAAAAGAACCTGTTCTAGTTATACAAGACCGAAGTAAAGTCTTATTATTAAATAGTGGAGATGAAACCACTTCTAGGTTTACAGTTTTACCTTTTTTACAACAACAAGGGATTAATCAGCTCGATTGGGCAGTAGCAGCAGAGCCTAATTCGATGAACAACATAAATGGTTGGTCGTTACTTTTGCAAAATTTATCAGTAAAAAATTTTTATAACTGTCCTAGTCGCGATCGCAGCATAAAGATTACTGCCAAACTAACAGATCCAAACTGCCAGCAGTTGCTTCCAGAGCGAGCAATATCTACAGGTTCGGCATTTATAAAGCTACTCGATGCCCAACAACAGATTCTACAGATACAGATCCAAGATAGGACTTGGCTAATCTTAGGGGAAAGAGAGATCGAGAAAACGAATGAGAGATTACCACATGCTCAGGTATTGGTATGGTCGGGAGAGAAACTAGATTCTAGCTTGATTGCAGCAGTGAAGCCGGAAGTGGCGATCGCCTCTAGTGCTAAACTCGATCCGAAAACGATCGCTGAATTGCAACAAGGCAAAACTAAGGTGTTCTTGACGGGCAGAGACGGTGCAGTGCAGTGGACACCCAAAGATAAGTTTGAGATTGCAGTAGAAACAGTTGAAGACAAGACATCTGCACTGTAGAATAGTATTCTTGTCTAAAATAAAGCAAGACTATCTCCTGTGGAGAGGTGGCAGAGTGGTTGAATGCGGCTGACTCGAAATCAGTTTTGGGGTCAAACCCAACGGAGGTTCGAATCCTCTCCTCTCCGTTTCTAAATTAATAAACGCGATCGCGCAACAGAGATAACGAGCTGCCGTGGTACGATCGTCATGCTTTTAAGTCAAATGTGCTGTTGGTGACATAACCAGTAGTATGATGACCGATTCTCAATTTTTAGAGCAATAATTTTTAGAGCAACAATGAAACGGCGACGATTTATTGCCAAAACGACTACGGCTGCTGCTACCACCACAGCTTTAGGTGCTTGCGTCCGCGTGCAAACCAATAACGCCCAGCAAGCAGGTGCTTTACCGAAAGTACGATGGCGCATGGCTACAAGTTGGCCTAAAGCTTTGGGGATTTTCGGTGGTGCGGAAACCTTCAGCAAGCGGGTGCAGGAAATGTCAAATGGGCGGTTTATCATCACGCCATTTGTAGCAGGAGAATTAGTCCCGGGATTGCAAGTTCTAGATGCAGTCCAAGCAGGAACGGTTGAATGCGGTCACACCGCTAGTTACTACTATATTGGTAAAAATGCTGCCCTTGCCTTTGCCACATCCGTACCGTTTGGATTAACTGCCCAGCAGCAGAATGCTTGGTTGTATCACGGTGGTGGTTTGGAAGCAATGCAAAAGCTTTATGCTGATTTCAACGTGATTAATTTTCCGGCTGGTAACTCTGGGGCGCAAATGGGTGGCTGGTTCAAGCGAGAAATTAAATCAGTTTCCGACTTGAACGGTTTAAAGATGAGAATTCCTGGCTTGGGAGGTCAGGTGATGTCGCGCTTGGGCGTGAACGTGCAGGTGCTACCTGGCGGAGAGATTTATCTAGCACTAGACCGAGGCGCCATCGATGCAGCAGAATGGGTTGGTCCTTATGATGATGAAAAGTTGGGTTTAAATAAGGCAGCAAAGTTTTATTATTACCCGGGTTGGTGGGAACCAGGACCAACTTGGGAAGTATTGGTCAATCGAGCTGCTTGGGACAAGCTGCCAAAGGAATATCAAGAAATTCTCAAGAGTGCTGCTACAGATGCCAATATGGATAATTTGGCTCAATACAATGCTTTAAATGGGGCAGCATTAGAACGGCTCGTGAAGGGCGGAACAAGGCTAACTCCTTATACTAAAGAAATTATGCAAGCAGCACAAAAGGCAACTACCGATTTGTTATCTGAAAATGCTGCTAAAGATGCGACTTTTAAACAGATTTACCAGCAATGGAATGCGTTCCGCGCCCAAGTTTATAGGTGGAATGAGATTAATGAGTTGAGTTTTACGAGTTTTACATTTCCATCTGTTTGATTTATGGTGTTTTGTTTTTTGTTTACGGCAAAGAAGAACCTCCAACCCCTTTTTAAAGGGGCTGAAAGAAGTCTTCCAATCCTTCTTATTTGCGTAATTTATCTACAGGTAAGCCCCAAAATTCCGCCCGTTGTCGCAGCCAGCCCGCAGTAGTATAACGGGCGATCGCAGCGTTGACTTGTTGTCGCAAGCTGTCGTATTGCAATCCTTTTGGCATGACTACAGCTAACGGTTCGGCTGACAATAATGTTGGTAGAATCTCATATTGGGGATATTCTCGCACCCAACCGCTCAACACGCTGGCATCGGCTGTAAAGGCGGCTGCTATGCCAGACTCTAGCAATGCGTGCGCCTGTTGATAGGAATCAACGCCTAATAACTGTACTTGCGGTAACAAATATTTTATTGTTGGAATTGTGGAAGAACCTTTGAGGACGGCAACTGTTTTCTTGGCAACATCGTTGAGACTTTCTGCTGTTGCTTTTTTAGCAATTATTGCCGCACCATCCATGTAGTAAGGTGGACTGAAACTAACTAAACGCGATCGCGAATCTGTAGCTGTGACTTGGGCGATCGCTAAATCGACTTTATCTTCTATTACCGCATTGAGGCGATCGCGGTTTGCAACTGGAATAAATTTTACTGCTGCTGGGTTTCCCAATAAATCCGCTGCTAATTTTTGAGCCAGTTCGATTTCCAATCCTCGCAACTTTCCTTGTCGATTGCGAAAGCCTAGAGGAGGTGAATTATCTTTCACAGCCACTAAAAGATAGCCCCGCTGTTGAATCTCTTTAAACTCGGCAGCGTTGCTTTTAAATGTGAAAGGGTAAAGGGTAAAGGTTAAAGGGAAGAGTAGAAGAAAGAAGTGCAAACAGTTCGTCATGCTTCTACTTACCTTCATTCTGCCTTCATCCTTCATCCTTTATCCTTTATTTTGCTTGATTTGCGAGTTCTGCAACTTTAGCAAAGCTAGCCGGATCGAGAACTGCCAATTGTGCCAACATTTTGCGGTTAATTTGAATCTCAGCTTTCTTGAGACTCCCCATCAATTGACTGTAGCTCATACCGTGCTGTCTCGCCGCTGCATTAATCCGCACGATCCACAGGCGACGAAAATCGCGCTTGCGCTTACGGCGATCGCGGTAGGCACTCCGCAATGCTTTCATCACTTGCTGATTTGCCGTGCGGAACAGAGTCGAGTGAGAACCGCGAAATCCTTTCGCGAGTTTGAGAATTTTTTTGCGGCGTTTGCGGGCAACGTTACCGCGTTTTACCCTAGTCATGAATAGAATTCCTTAGTAACTTACAAATAAGGGAGCATCATCCGAACGTTTTGCTCGTCGCGTTCGTGTACGAGTGCTGCTTTTGAGAGACGATTCTTTCTAGCAGTCGTTTTCTTTTCCAAAATGTGATTTTTGAAAGCTTTACGACGCACGATCTTACCAGTACCTGTGGCACGGAACCGCTTTGCCGCTGCTTTGCGAGTTTTCAGTTTAGGCATGAACTAGCTTTAATTCGACACAATCCATTAATATAGCATCTTTCATATTTCTTCTACTGTAAATTTTTATATGGAGTTGTGGGGGTTCGTTTAGGATGTATTGACGATCGCGCTCTAGCTAAGTTTTAACAAAATAGCTGAATTTTCAGATTGTTGACGGTTGATGGTTAATGGTTGACCGCTGACATTTATGAAATTTCATGCGTTTTGTATTCTTTTCAGCGTTAGATAGTTATGAAGTCAAAAAATTGTATTGCAGTAGCAGCCATTGGTCTGAGTTTGAGCTTAATCGATAGTGGAGCGATTGCTGTCAAGTCTTCCAAGTACGCTTACCAAAAGATGGCTGATACGAGTAGTTCTTTTAGCAGCTTTGGATTGCCTGTTATCAACAATGCTGGAACCGTTGCCTTTAGTGCCAATACGGACGGAGCATTAGGAGCATACACCAGTACGGGCAAGACAATAACAACGATTGCCGAAAACGTTGGTTTATATGAAAGTATCGGTAGTCCCATCGCTATTAACGATACTGGAACCGTTGCTTTTGTTGCCACACCAGCAAGGGGAACTACCACCAGAGAGTATCCAACGGAAACGATTTTTACTAGTACAAATGGTAAGGTAACTCAAGTTCCTGCTTACAAGCCATCACCTGAGAGTGGCTATCCTGCCTACGATCGCATTGTATCTTTGGCACTTAATAATCGAGGCACTATTGCTTATGTCGCTCAGAATATGCGTGGTATTGGTGTATTGAGTAGTGATGGTAGGCTGATTGCTGAAGCAAGTGACGCTAGATTGTCCACTGTAGATTCAGCCAATATTAACGATCGCGGCACGATCGTCTACAGATCTCAAAGTGGTAGAGCCTTTGAAATTTTTGCCAACAAAGGGACAAAAACTACAACTTTATCCAGTACTACTTATCCTTTGTATGTCATGGCTCCTAAGAATGGCGCTTTCTCTCCCTCGCTCAATAACCGAGGAACGGTTGCATATGTTGCTTTGGAAATCAAACCGACAAGCGAATACACGGCTGAGTTTAATCCTACTAAGGCAGCAATCTTGAAGAGTAACGGCACTAAAATAACTACTGTTGCCGATACTAACGGAGCCTACAGCAGCTTTAGCAGTGGGAACAATTATAATTCTGCCGCTGTACCCCCTACAATTAACGATCGCGGTACGGTTGCATTTTTTGCTCAACTAGATACAGGTGGCGAAGGAATTTTTATTGGTTCCGATCCTGTCAAACATAAAGTTATTGCTGCTGGCGATTCTTTATTTGGTTATACGGTACAAAGTGTTGCTTTATCTACAGATGGAATTAACGATTTCGGTCAGGTAACTTTTATTGCCAGACTAGCTAACGGTACAGAAGTCATCGTCCGTGCCGATCCGCTTGGTGCTGGCTGCAATTGTTTTGTTAAGTAGACTCTACCTGTTGCTGCGATCGCTGTCGTTGTGCTTCGTATAACAGCAACGCTGCTGCGATTCCCACATTCAACGACTCTACCCCTGCACAGAGGGGAATTTGTACCTGTAGATCTGTCATTGCCGCTAGATCTGCTGATAATCCAGCTCCTTCATTTCCCAAAAGAATGACACTTGGACGCTGCCAGTCTACTTCCCAATATGTCATCTTTGCAGTAGGTAAAGTCGCGATCGCTTGCATTCCCGCCGCCTGACACTGGAGTACAGTTTGCCGCAGATCTTGACTCACGACCATCGGCAATCGAAACCACTGCCCAGCGGAAGCTCGTAACACCTTGGGATTGTCCAAATCTACACTATCCCTACTCAACCACAGCCCCGATGCACCAGCCGCCGCCGCCGTGCGAATTATCGTTCCCAAATTCCCAGGATCTTGCAGCGTCTCTAAAGCTAAACTGATGCCTGTATGGGGTACTTCTCGCCCTTGCTGCCTGGTTGCCGTCGCTACAACTCCATCAGGATTGATTGTAGTTGCGATCGCCTGCAAAATCTCTGGAGTAACAATCTCTATCCGCGATCCCGATTGACTAATCTGCTGCCAAAGCTGTTGATGGTTTTCCTGCCATTGGGAAGTACAACAGACGCATTCCAAGGGATACTTCGCTGCATAAGCCTCCTCTAACAAATGCGTTCCTTCCAAGAGAAAAACACCCTGTTGCGATCGCTGTTTGGCAGAGTGCAGCTTTCGCATCTGCTTGACCAGAGGATTTTGCAAACTCGCGATCATATATAAAATCTACTATTGACGATTCGGAACTATCGTGGTAGTAATTAACTGCCAACTAGATTCACAGGACATATAAGGCTAAACATATAAAGCTAATAGCTCGTTGCTAGTAACCAAAACTCCAAATTGATGCGGAACCCGGGACTTGAACCCGGAAGCCTTTCGGCACATGAACCTGAATCATGCGCGTCTGCCAATTCCGCCAGTTCCGCTTGCCTTCGCCCTCGGTGGGCGCAATTTCTCATCATCACTTAAATATCTGTGTTTGTCAAGGTTTTTCAGTTGTCAGTTATCAGTGGCTAGTGGCTAGAAAAGAGTCAAACCACTAGCCACTAGCCACTAGCCACTAGCCACTCACAAGTAACTAATGACCAAATCTAAAATTTTTTGACTAAAGCAAAAACTTTAGAGGGCAGCAACTGTAGAAATACCGAGATAGATCCAGATATTTGTAGCAGAGATAAGAAAATTCACAGTTTAAACTTTTACCATCTCAAGGTAAAATCTAAACCAAATTTTTGCCAACTCGGGTACGGATTAACTAGATTCGGAGGACAGAGCCATTACTACTACCCATAACTCAATTAGACCGCAGCCTTCACCAGAAGTCGATCCAGCCGTACTGGAAATTTGGGGCGGGCATCCTTTGGCAGGTCAGGTCAAAATCAGCGGAGCAAAGAATTCTGCCCTTGTTATCATCGCTGGTGCTTTGCTCTGTCCTCAAGACTGTCGTATCCGTAACGTACCATCACTCGTGGATGTGGCGCGCATGGGTCAGTTGTTATCATCGCTGGGAGTAAAAATCTCTCAACACGGTGATGTATTAGATATTGATGCTAGCGATCTCAGCACATCTCAAGCTCCATACGAAATTGTCAGTCAACTACGGGCAAGTTTCTTTACCATTGGTCCGTTACTAGCTCGCCAGGGATATGCTCAAGTCCCCTTACCTGGTGGATGTACGATTGGAGCTAGACCAGTTGATTTGCACGTCCGGGGCTTACAGGCAATGGGGGCAGATGTCCAGATCGAGCATGGTATGGTCAATGCCTACGTCGCTGGCAGTAGCCGGAGATTGAAAGGAGCCAAAATCTATTTAGACTATCCCAGCGTCGGTGCAACAGAAACCTTGATGATGGCGGCGACATTAGCTGAAGGAGAAACAGTCATTGAAAACGCTGCTCAAGAACCAGAAGTTGTCGATCTAGCTAATTTCTGTAACTCTATGGGAGCGCGCATTCGGGGAGCTGGAACTACAGCAATTACGATCTCGGGCGTTCCCCGCTTGCACTCAACAGACTATGCAATTATTCCCGATCGCGTGGAAGCCGCAACTTTTTTAGTAGCGGGAGCCATCACCAACTCCGAGATCTCATTAGCGCCAGTTATTCCCGACCATCTCACCCCGGCGATCGCCAAATTACAAGAAATTGGAGTGCAGATTGTTGCCGATGCACCTGACTGCCTTCGTATTGTCCCTGGTGAAGGATTACGGGGAACGGATATTAAAACTCTGCCTTACCCTGGTTTTCCTACAGACATGCAAGCGCAGTTCATGGCTTTGCTGAGTTTGAGCGAGGGCGATAGCGTCATTACCGAAACTGTATTTGAAAACCGCCTGCGCCACGTCGCCGAACTCAATCGCATGGGGGCAGATATTCGCGTTGAGGGCAATATTGCTGTCGTGCGGGGAGTACCGCTACTATCTGGTGCGCCAGTTGTCGCTAGCGATCTTCGCGCTTCAGCCGCTTTGGTACTAGCAGGACTAGCAGCAAAAGGTAAGACAACAATTCAAGGACTGCACCATCTCGATCGCGGTTACGAGAAACTAGAAGTCAAATTGCTCTCCTTGGGAGCGAGGTTACAAAGAGTAACAGGTGCGATCGTCTCTCCCGAGCGTCAACTAGGGGTTAATAATCCTACAGCGAAAAGTTATCAGTGAATAGGGAGCGATCGAGCAGGGAAGCACAGGGAAATACTCGTGACTTGTCCCCACACCATACACCCTTCTTTTCAACTTGACACCAGATACAATCTGCGACTATAGTTGTAGATTGTGTCAACTCTAACATTCAGAAATACCCTTGGCTAACGTCATTGTTATAGGAGCCCAGTGGGGCGATGAAGGAAAAGGAAAGGTCACGGATTTACTCAGTCGCTCCGCTGACATTGTGGTTCGTTACCAAGGGGGAGTCAACGCCGGACACACGATTGTTGTCCAAGATCAGACTTTCAAGCTGCATCTGATTCCCTCTGGAATTCTGTATTCTAAGACAGAGTGCATTATTGGCTGCGGTACGGTCATCGACCCAAAAGTTTTGATTGAGGAACTCGATCGGCTAGAAAGTTTAGATATTTCTACAGATAACTTGTTTATCTCTGAAACCGCTCATGTCACCATGCCTTATCATCGGCTGATCGATCGCGCGGCAGAAGAGAGACGGGGTAATTATAAAATTGGCACGACAGGGCGAGGAATTGGACCTACCTATGCCGATAAATCAGAACGGACGGGAATTCGAGTTCTCGATTTAATGGATTCGGTAGGACTGCGAGAACAGTTACAGTGGGCAATTGAATATAAAAATGTCATTCTCGAAAAGCTTTACAATCTACCACCTTTAGATCCAGAAGCCGTCATTGACGAATATTTGGGTTATGCCGAACGTTTGCGTTCCCACGTAGTCGATACCTCGCTGAAAATTTACGATGCAATTCAGCGGCGACGAAACATATTATTTGAAGGCGCTCAAGGTACGCTGCTGGATCTCGATCACGGCACTTATCCCTACGTCACGTCTTCTAACCCCGTAGCGGGAGGGGCTTGTGTTGGGACAGGGGTAGGTCCAACGGCGATCGATCGCGTGATTGGCGTAGCGAAGGCTTACACGACGCGGGTAGGAGAGGGTCCATTTCCCACAGAATTGGATGGAGAAATTGGCGAACTATTGTGCGATCGCGGGGCAGAATTTGGTACGACTACCGGAAGGCAACGGCGCTGCGGTTGGTTTGATGCCACCATCGGTCGCTATGCCGTGCGAGTGAACGGCATAGACTGCTTGGCAATTACGAAGTTAGATGTCCTCGACACGCTCGAAGAAATCAAAGTTTGTGTTGCCTACGAAATAGATGGCGATCGCTACGAACACTTCCCTCGCAACGCCCGCCAATTTGCCAAAGTCCGCCCGATTTATAAAACTTTACCAGGATGGCAGCGATCGACAGCTGATTGTCGCACGTTAGACGATCTACCCAGACAAGCGCTCGATTACCTGAAATTTCTGGCAGAGTTAATGGAAGTACCGATCGCGATCGTCTCTCTCGGCGCTAGCCGCGACCAAACTATCATCGTGGAAGACCCAATCCACGGACCTAAACGTGCTTTATTGCACGCTGACGGCACGCCCGTCTCAGCTAGCTAAGTAGCGAATCGTCAGTTGTAGGGACGTACAGATGTACGCCCCTACATTAGCAACCAACAACTAACAACTAACAATTAACAACAAAGATGGAACTTACAGTTGAGTGTCAAAAACGCCCAGAGGGAAGTCAACCTAATGCTTTACGTCGCGGTGGTATGATTCCAGCAAACCTTTACGGACATAAAGGTACAGAAGCAATTTCTCTAGTCATGAATGCTAAAACAGCAGAAACAATGCTGAAAAAGGCTTCTGTCAACAACACTATCATCGATCTAAACGTCACCGATATTCCTTGGCGTGGTAAAACTCTGGTACGGGAAGTACAATCTCATCCCTATAAGGGAAATCTCTACCACATCAGCTTCTTTGCCGTTGCAGCGCAAGATTCTGTGGATGTAGAAGTACCTCTACATTTTGTTGGCGATGCGGTAGGTGTGAAGCAAGAAGATGGAATTGTCGATACGCTAGCAACAAGCTTGCAGATTCGTTGCAATCCCAACAGTATTCCAGAGGCGATTGAGATTAATATCTCTAACCTACACGTAGGCGATAGCTTGTACGTTCGCGAACTAGTTTTACCGTCAGGGGTAACAGTTTTAGGCGACACAGAACAAGCAGTTGTCACCATTTTGTCACCGCAGAAGACAACCGCAGCTGCGGTAGAAGAGTTAGAGGCAGAAGCAGAAACGGAATCAGCATCAGCATCTGAACCAGAAGCAGAAGAATAGCTGACAACTTGAGTAGAATTGCCGATAATACCAGGGGGAAACTCCTGGTTTTTTATTTGCAGTTGCGATCCCCCTAACCCCCCGCAAGATCGGGGGGAATATTAGAAAACACAGAGGAAAGAAATGACAGCAGCTTCAATTCCCGCTTCGATTCAACAAATGATGCAGCCTGGGTTTTACCCTCATCCAGTGCAAGAACCAATTCAACTGATTCAGACGCATATTTCTTACGTGTTATTAACTGGAGAGTATGCTTATAAAGTGAAAAAGCCGATGAACTTTGGTTTTTTAAACTATTCAACGCTGGAAGCAAGAAAGCACTTTTGTCAAGAAGAATTACGCTTAAATCAAAGAGGTGCAGCCGAACTTTATTTGGAAGTATTACCAATTACTAAAACTGAACAGCAGTACCAACTAGGAGGTACGGGAGAGCCTGTAGAATACGTATTAAAAATGCGTCAATTTCCCCAAGATATGTTGTTAATTAACATGTTTTCTCAGGGAAAAGTTGACGAAAAACTAATGACTGACTTAGGACGAGTTGTAGCAGAATACCATAAAGAAGCTGCAATCAACGACTATATTCGTAACTTTGGGGAAGTAGCTCAAGTTCGCCAAGCTTTTGATGAGAACTACGAGCAATCAGAAAAATATATTGGCAAAGCACAGACACAAAACCAGTTTGACGAAACAAAAGCGTATACAGATAAGTTTTTTGCGGAGAAAGAGTCATTATTTAAAAGCCGCATGGCAGGTGACTTTATTCGCGAGTGTCATGGCGATTTATACATGCAAAATATTTGTCTATGGCATGACAAAATTTTATTATTTGATTGCATTGAATTTAACGAACCATTTCGATTTGTAGACGTAATGTATGACGTGGCGTTTGCCGTGATGGATTTTGAGGCACGGGGGCGCAAGGACTTAGGCAATATCTTTTTAAATACATATTTAGAGCAAACAGGTGATTGGGATGGATTGCAAGTCTATCCTTTATACCTCAGCCGTCAAGCATACGTGCGCGCCAAAGTCAATTCATTTTTGCTAGACGATCCAGGTGTACCCGCAGCTGTAAAGGAAGAGTCGGCAAAAACAGCAGCAAACTACTATCGCCAAGCCTGGGAATATACCAAACCCCGTCAAGGCAAATTAATTCTCATGTCAGGGCTATCGGGTGCGGGTAAGAGTACGATCGCAAAGCAACTAGCGCGACAACTAGGGGCAATTCACGTTCGTTCTGATGCCGTTCGCAAACATTTAGCCGGAATTGCTTTAGAACAGCGCGGTGGAGATGAAATTTATACTGCTGAATGGCATCAAAAAACCTATCAAAGGCTGTTAGATTTAGGGCTATTGTTAGCAGGTGAAGGCTTTACAGTCATTTTAGATGCCAAATACGATCGCACCGCTTTACGTCAAGAGGCGATCGCCCAAGCACAAGCCCGTCAAATTCCTCTACAGATTTTCCACTGTACCGCACCAGTAGAAGTCTTGCGCCAACGGCTGCAACAGCGCACCGGAGACATTGCCGATGCTACCGTTGACTTACTAGAGTCTCAACACGCCACCGCCGAGCCTTTTACTGACACTGAAAAGCCCTACGTCACCACAATTGACACGACACAGCCTGTAGAACCCCAGTTGAAGTCGTAAGTCCCAAGTCGTAAGTTAAGAATGACCAACTACCAACTACCAATTACCAATTACCACCCAAATGTTCCTCTTCCTGTCGAAATTGCTACCACTATTTCTCTACCCGTTGGGAATAGCCTGCGTGCTTTTGGTGGTGGGGTTGGTACTGTTGTTGTGGGGTAAAAAAACGCACGGGGCGGCGATCGCAATTGCCCTGGCGCTCGTCATTTTATTGGTAGGGGGTAATAGCTGGGCTGCTCGTTCTTTCGCGCGATCGCTAGAGTGGCAGCATTTGCCACTCAATACCGTACCAACTGCCGATGCGATCGTGGTTCTGGGTGGTGTCACCAGAACGTCAACACCACCACGCCCGACGGTAGAGGTGAATGAAGGCGGCGATCGCCTCCTCTATGCTGCTTATCTCTATCAGCAGAGTAAAGCACCTGTAATAATTCTCAGTGGAGGACGAATTGAGTGGTACGGGAATGATTCTGCTGAAGCAACTGATATGTCAGCGTTGCTGAAGAACATGGGCGTACCGGAATCGGCAATAGTTCAGGAACCCAAATCTCGCAATACATATGAGAATGCACTCAACGTGCGGCAAATTCTCACACAACGGGGTATTCGCCAGATTTTATTGGTCACTTCAGCAATGCATATGCCGCGATCGCTGTCAATATTCAAACGTTTAGGAATAGCAGCTATTCCCGCTCCTACTGATTTTCAAGTGTCTACTCAAGAGTTTCAAGAGCTAGCGAGTTCGCCCGAAGCTAAATTACTGAGTTTGTTACCAGATGCCAGCAGTTTATTTTTATTCACTCAAACTCTCAAAGAATACATCGGAATTGTCATTTATTGGTTGCGCGGTTGGTTGTAATCGGCGATAAGTCTACCTGACTCATAACCATTTCACCATTCACACCATTGACAAAGCCTTTGGGATGGATCGACTTTCACTCTACGCTGACCGCTAAGATGCAAATAGATAGCAAAGCAGCCTTAGAGAGTGAAGAATGTCATGCTCGATACCCTTAGTACCAGCTCTGTATTAGAAGTTTTGCGCCCCGTGCAAGATCCGGAACTCCGCAAAAGCTTAGTAGAACTGAACATGATCCGCAATGTCAAAATTGACAATGGCAAAGTCAGCTTCACTTTGGTTTTGACAACTCCAGCTTGCCCGTTACGAGAATTTATTGTTGAAGACTGCCAGAAAGCTGTCAAGCAGCTACCAGGAGTTACCGAAGTTGCGGTAGACGTAACAGCAGAAACGCCGCAACAGAAAGGTTTACCCGATCGCACGGGAATTGCTGGAGTGAAAAATATTTTGGCAATTTCTAGCGGTAAAGGTGGTGTGGGTAAAAGTACTGTCGCAGTCAATGTTGCCGTTGCCTTAGCACAATCGGGGGCAAAAGTAGGATTGTTGGATGCAGACATTTATGGTCCTAACGCGCCTACTATGCTGGGACTAGAACAAGCACAGGTAGCAGTACGCCAAGGCGAGAAAGGGGACGTTCTCGATCCGGTTTTCAATCACGGTGTGAAGTTAGTTTCGATGGGTTTTCTCATTGACAAAGACCAACCCGTAATTTGGCGGGGACCGATGCTCAATGGAATTATTCGCCAATTTCTCTATCAAGTCCAGTGGGGAGAATTGGATTATTTGATCGTAGACATGCCACCTGGAACCGGAGACGCTCAACTCACATTAACGCAAGCCGTCCCGATGGCGGGTGCGGTAATTGTCACGACACCCCAAAATGTAGCATTGTTGGATTCTCGCAAAGGCTTGCGGATGTTCCAACAGATGCAAGTTCCAGTATTAGGAATTGTGGAAAACATGAGCTACTTTATTCCCCCCGACGCACCAGATAAACACTACGACATTTTTGGTTCTGGTGGCGGGGAAAAAACAGCTAAAGAACTAGGCGTACCCTTGTTAGGCTGCATCCCGTTAGAAATTTCCCTGCGTCAAGGAGGCGATCGCGGTATTCCTATTGTTGTTGCTGAGCCTGAGTCTGCCTCTGCTAAAGCTTTAATGGCAGTAGCAATGGCGATCGCGGGTAAAGTTTCGGTAGCAGCATTAACTTAGGAGTGAGGGACGAGGAGTGAGGAGTGAGGAAAAAAAGCTAAATTTAGACTATGAAAAGGGAACCATGAATTAGTCGTAATTTGTCCCTATCCCCAATCCTCGTCCATGCTGTTAAAAAGATTCATATTTTCTGTTCCTTGGAAATTACTGCTTGCCCCTTGGCAGCAGGTAGACTGGTGGCTGTTGGCGCTGACTGTAGGCATCACAATATTTGGTGGCATTTCTATTCGCAGTGCAGAGTTAAACCAAGGAATTACCGATTGGTGGCAGCATTGGCTGTTTGGTGGCGTGGGATTGGCATTGGCTTTCTTTCTATCGCTTTGCCGCTACGATTTTCTCCTACGCTGGCACTGGCTGACTTATGCCGTCACGAATGTATCTCTGATTGCGGTCATGCTAGCTGGAATCAGTGCCAAAGGCGCTCAACGCTGGATTAGTGTTGCTGGGTTTAATCTCCAACCCTCAGAATTTGCCAAAGTTGGGATGATTATTACCCTAGCAGCATTATTACAATCCCGTAGTGCGGGAAAAATTCCTGGCGTGCTGCGCGCTTTGTTAGTTAGCGCCGTGCCTTGGGTTTTAGTATTCGCACAACCTGATTTGGGAACATCTTTAGTCTTTGGGGCAATTACTCTCGGAATGCTCTATTGGGGTAATGTCAATCCTGGCTGGTTGATCCTATTAATTTCTCCGATCGTGGCAGTTATCCTATTTAACGTCTCTTTACCAGCTTGGTGCATCTGGGCTGTAGCAATGGGAGCGATCGCGCTTGCGACTATGCCTTGGCGGTGGTTGTCGGCAGTTGGAGCGATTGGAATTAACTTTCTGGCAGGAGAATTAGGACACATTCTCTGGGGATTGCTCAAAGACTATCAAAAAGACCGCATTATTTTATTTCTCGACCCAGAGAAAGATCCTCTTGGCGGCGGTTATCATTTAATACAATCGCGAATTGCCATTGGTTCCGGGCAATTATGGGGACAAGGACTTTACCAAGGCACGCAAACCCAACTCAATTTCATTCCCGAACAGCACACGGACTTTATCTTTTCAGCAGTAGGCGAAGAATGGGGCTTTATTGGTTGCCTTGTTTTGTTATTTATCTTTTGGTTGATTTGCTTGCGATTGGTATTGATTGCCCAAAGTGCGAAAGATGATTTTGGTTCCCTCCTTGTCATCGGCGTGTTTTCCATGATTGTGTTCCAAGTCATCGTCAATATCAGCATGACGATTGGGCTTGCACCAGTCACGGGAATTCCCTTACCTTGGATGAGTTACGGGCGATCGGCACTGCTAACTAATTGGATCGCGATCGGTATCGTGCAATCCGTCGCCAACCATCGTCCGAAGAAAAAGGGGCGAGGGAGAATTCGGAATTCGGAATTCGGAATTCGGAATTAACTGTTCCCTTTCCGTTGATAACTGATAACTGACATCACTACACTTATAAGCGAAAATTTAAATTATTGGTGTTAGTCAAGAGGAAAAGCTATGATTCTGCCAGGAGCAACTGTGCGCGTTAAAAACCCTAACGATACTTACTACGGTTATCAAGGGCTAGTGCAGAGAATTACTGATGGTAAAGTCGCCGTGTTGTTTGAAGGTGGTAACTGGGATAAACTCATTACTTTCAATCAATCGGAATTAGAAGCCGTCGAAGTGACTCGGAAAAAAGGAAAATAGGTATTTGCCAGTTGGTAGTTGGTAGTTGTCGATCGTTCGTTGCGATCGACGATCGCCCATTACCTATTACCCATTACCTATTACCAATCCTTGAGTATGCGTCTTCCCCTACCTCAATTTGCGACAGGCGATCGCCACCCCAGCTACATAGCCGAAGTGATTGAAACCTCGACAACAGAATTTTTAGCTCAATGCTTGGAACCAGAAGATTTGAGCTTTCCAGTGATGCCACCTTTTGGTAGTTGGGTAAAGTCTGCGGATGATGAATCGGGAAATCAAGTTTATGGGGTAGTTTATTACGCTACTACCATGCCGATCGACTCAATCCATCGGGCAAGGGCTTTAGGATTATCTCTTATGGAGTTGCGCGAACAGCAGCCGCAAATTTTTGCCATGCTCAAAACTGAATTTCGCGCTGCCATTATCGGTTTTGAGCCAGCTAAAGCCTCAAAACGCGCTCAACGCCAAGTTTATCAATACCTTCCGCCTCGTCCGCCGCAAATTCACCAAGCGGTCTATTGCTGTCAGCCAGAAGATGTGATTTTATTTAGCGATCGCCTGGATTTTCTACGCACTCTATTACAAGTTCAAGGTGCGCCTGTAGAAGCTTTAACCGCTGCCGCGATTCGAGAGGTCTATCAGTTGCGGAAAGCTGACAGACAATGGTTAGTCCAAGCCGGACGCACCCTCAGCACCCTCCTCAAAGACGACTACGATCGCTTGCGCTACATTTTGAGCCAAATACATCCTTGACAGTTATCAATTCGTAATTCGTAATTCAATAGAGCGCTTTTGCTTATCGCGCCTCACTTTCTACCTTAAGGCGGATCGCGGTTGTATTAGTTTTATCCTTACGATGGAAGACGAAAATCTGTCAACACCCAGTCAATACTTAGGTGTTGCTTGAAGGAAATTTTTTCTCTCACGCTACAACAGATTCCTCACACGTCTCCATTTCAGTATTGAGTCACTATGACGACTGCCACAGCTAACCCTGATAGCGATGCTCTCGACCTCAAGCAACTCCTGCAAACATTACTAGAAGTTAAGAAGGGTAATTTTTCCGTTCGGATCTCTAGCGAACAAACAGGCATTGCTGGCAAGATTGCGGATACCCTCAACGACATTATTGAGACAAACGAGCAGATGACAACCGAGCTAGCGCGAATTAGCACGGTGGTTGGCAAAGAGGGCAAAATTTACGAGCGAGTATCGAATAACGGAGCAAAAGGATCTTGGCAAGCATGTGTCAATTCAGTCAATACCTTGATTACTGACTTGGTGCAGCCGATGGCAGAAACAACTCGCGTGATTCGGTCAGTGGCTAATGGCGATTTGTCACAAGCGATCGCTACAGACATCGCCGGAAACCCGTTACAGGGCGAGTTTTTGCAAACAGCGCAAATTGTAAATAAGATGGTCGGTCAACTGAACTCGTTTGCCTCAGAAGTGACGCGGGTGGCGCGGGATGTGGGAACCGAGGGAAAATTGGGCGTGCAAGCAGACGTGCGCGGTGTGGCAGGCACTTGGAAAGATTTAACCGATAGCGTTAACTCAATGGCAGGCAACCTGACAGCACAGGTACGCAACATTGCGGAAGTCACTACAGCCGTAGCGAATGGCGACTTATCCAAAAAAATTACGGTAGATGTAAAGGGTGAAATTCTAGAGTTGAAAAATACCATCAATACAATGGTGGATCAGCTCAACTCCTTTGCCTCGGAAGTGACGCGGGTGGCGCGGGAAGTCGGTACGGAAGGAAAATTAGGAGTACAAGCATACGTGCGGGGTGTCGGTGGTACTTGGAAAGATCTCACCGATAATGTCAATTTAATGGCAGGCAACCTCACAGCACAGGTACGAAATATAGCAGAAGTTGCCACAGCGATCGCCAATGGTAATTTATCTAAAAAAATTACGGTAGATGTAAAGGGCGAAATTTTAGATTTGAAAAACACCATCAATACAATGGTGGATCAACTTAGTTCTTTTGCCTCAGAAGTGACGCGGGTAGCGCGGGAAGTCGGCACGGAAGGGAAATTAGGCGGACAGGCACAAGTCACGGGGGTAGCGGGAACTTGGAAAGATTTAACCGATAACGTGAATTCAATGGCAAGCAACCTCACGGCACAGGTGCGAGGTATTGCAAGGGTTGTTACCTCGGTAGCCAATGGCGATCTCAAGCGCAAGCTGATGCTAGATGCCAAGGGCGAAATTGAAACGCTTGCCGAGACAATTAACGAAATGATCGATACCCTGGCGACATTTGCCGCACAGGTAACGACAGTGGCGCGAGAAGTCGGAATCGAAGGAAAACTCGGCGGACAAGCAAAAGTCCCAGGTGCTTCAGGGACTTGGCGCGATTTAACCGACAACGTGAACGAGCTAGCAGCAAATTTAACCACGCAGGTAAGAGCGATCGCCGAAGTAGCAACGGCTGTAACCAAAGGCGATTTAACGCGATCGATCGCCGTTGAAGCTTTAGGAGAAGTTGCTGCCCTTAAAGATAATATCAACCAAATGATCGCCAATTTGCGCGAAACAACGCAGAAAAATACAGAACAAGACTGGCTGAAGACCAACCTTGCCAAATTCACGCGGATGTTGCAAGGACAGCGCGATTTAGAAACCGTGTCCAAGCTGATTTTGTCAGAGTTAGCGCCTCTGGTTTCGGCACAGCATGGAGTCTTCTACTTAATGGAAAGCGGCGAGAACCACCTGCCTTACCTAAAATTAATTAGCAGCTATGCCTATCGGGAACGCAAACACTTAGCTAACCGCTTCTATTTGGGTGAGGGATTGGTGGGACAATGTGCGTTGGAAAAAGAACGCATTTTAATTACTGAAGTACCGTCGAACTATATTAAAATTAGCTCCGGCTTGGGAGAAGCAGCACCAATGAATGCGGTAGTTTTGCCCGTATTATTTGAAGGGCAAGTTACCGCTGTTATCGAGTTAGCTTCCTTCAATTATTTCAATGAAATTCACCTCACGTTCTTCGATCAATTAACTGAGAGTATTGCGATCGTCCTTAACACGATCGCCGCTAGTATGCGGACTGAAGAGCTATTGAAACAATCTCAATCTCTAGCAGAAGAATTACAATCTCAACAAAAAGAACTTACAGGTACTAACCAGCGATTAGAACAACAAGCGAAATCGCTGACAGCTTCAGAAGAATTGCTCAAAAAACAACAAGAGCAATTGCAACAAACCAATGCCGAATTACAAGAAAAAGCCGAACTATTGGCATTACAAAATCGTGAAGTCGAACGCAAAAATCAAGAAATCGAACAAGCACGGCGATCGCTAGAAGAAAAAGCTGCACAACTCGCCTTGAGTTCTAAATATAAGTCTGAGTTCTTGGCGAATATGTCGCATGAACTGCGTACTCCTCTCAACAGTTTGCTAATTTTGGCACGATTATTAGCTGATAATCAAGACCGCAACCTTACCGAGAAACAAGTAGAATACGCTCGCACAATTCACTCAGCTGGCAACGATTTATTGGCATTAATTAACGATATTCTCGACCTTGCCAAAATCGAGTCGGGCAAAATGTCTGTGGATATCGAACCAGTGAGATTTACTCATTTGCGGGAAAACATAGAGCGGACATTTCGTCAAGTCGCAGGCGATCGCCAACTCAAATTTGAAATTCAGTTTGACGAGCAATTACCCCGTACGCTTTATACCGATGCCAAACGCTTGCAGCAAGTCTTAAAAAATTTGCTCTCCAATGCCTTCAAATTCACTGACGCTGGCTCCGTACGCTTAAATGTTACTCCAGCACTTGCAGGTTGGAGTGCGGAACAAGAAGTTCTCAACCGTGCTGCTAGAGAAGCACCACCTGGAGAAGCAGGTGTTATTGCTTTCTCAGTCACCGATACAGGCATCGGCATTGCACCCGACAAACAGCAAATTATTTTTGAAGCATTTCAGCAGGCAGATGGCACGACCTCTCGCCGTTATGGTGGTACGGGATTGGGTTTGTCAATTAGCCGCGAAATCACGCGCTTGTTGGGTGGTGAAATTCAACTGAGGAGCGAACTCGGTCGGGGTAGTACATTCACGCTATACTTACCGCAAATGGTAAGTCGGACGGCTGTTGAATCGCATGTTGTTCCATCATTAACTCCAACTCCCCCTCTACCGACGCTCCCAACTTCCCCGCCTGAAGTCGTGTCCCTTGTCGAATCCCAAATCTCGAATTTATTAGAGGAAAGAGCGGTTGAGGACGATCGCGATGTCATTCAACCAGGCGATCGCACGCTGCTAATTATCGAAGACGATCTCAAATTCGTCAAAATATTAATGGATGCAGCCCGTCAACAAGGCTTTAAGGTGTTAGTTGCCACGCGGGGTAATGTTGGTTTAGCACTAGCACAGCAATTTCAACCCACGGCGATCACGCTCGATATTCGCTTGCCAATCGTCGATGGCTGGACGGTACTCGATCGCCTCAAACACAATCCCGATACCCGTCACATTCCCGTACATATCATTTCGGTTGAAGAAACAACGCAACGGGGATTAAAACAAGGTGCGATCGCCTACTTGCAAAAGCCAATTAGTAACACTGCATTATTAGATACGCTGTCTCAAATTCAAGAGTTTGCCAATCGCTCGGTGAAAAACCTTTTAATCGTCGAGCGCGACGAATTGCAGCGTCGTAGTATGCTCGACTTGATTGAGGAAAGCGATATTGCAATTCAGGTAGTAGAAACAGGTGCAGCTGCACTCGAAGCTCTCCAAACTGGTCATTTTGACTGTTTAGTTTTAAATCTAGCCTTGCCGGACACCAACGGATTTGAGTTGATCGATCGGCTCAAGCAAGAACCATTGTTCAGAAATCTACCCATCATCGTTTATACTCCCAGGCAGCTCACTGCTGAAGAAGAAATCGAACTACAACGCCTGTCAGGTAGCTCGATTCTCAAAGAGGCGCGATCGCCAGAACGCTTGCTGGAGGAAACTACGTTATTTTTACATCAAACGCAAGCCGATCTGCCTGCACCTAAGCGATTGATGTTAGAGCAGTTACAGCAAAACGATTCCGTCCTAGCAGGCAAGAAAGTCTTGGTTGTCGATGATGATATGCGAAACATTTTTGCACTCACCAGCATCCTAGAACGTCAGCAGATGCAAGTGATATATGCAGAAAACGGTCGAGAAGGTATTCTTCAAATTCAAAACAATCCAGATATTGACATTGTATTAATGGACATTATGATGCCAGAAATGGACGGGTACGACACGATCCGAGCTATACGGCAGATCGATCGATTAGCAGCACTGCCAATTGTGGCGCTGACAGCTAAAGCAATGCAAGGCGATCGCGAAAAGTGTCTTGAAGTCGGAGCTTCCGATTACATTTCTAAACCAATCGATACAGAGCAACTATTCTCGCTACTAAGAGTGTGGCTACAGCGTTAAGCTCGCAGCCTTAAATCTAATCCTAGAGAGATAGAAATTTGACCCAACGGTAGATGTATTCTTAGCCTCTTACTCTATCGTTAGATAGAGAGAATATATGCATTAAACTATACAATTTGAAGCAAAAATCTATTGTTCGCCACTCTCTTAACTGTCGCTCATGCCATGAAGTCCGAACCTAAAATTAACGTCTTATTAGTAGACGATTATCCCGAAAATCTTGTAGCACTGGAGGCAACGCTTAACAGTTTAGGGCAGAATTTAGTCAAAGCTTATTCCGGTAAACAAGCCCTGAAATGTTTATTAGAGCAAGACTTTGCTGTCATCCTACTAGACGTACAGATGCCAGAAATGGATGGATTTGAAACAGCAAGTCTAATTCGACAAAGAGAGCGATCGCGCCATACACCAATTATTTTTCTCACGGCAATTAGCGATAGCGATGACCTGAAGTCAAAAGGATATGCTCTAGGTGCAGTAGATTATTTACTTAAACCTATCGATCCAATTATATTAACATCTAAAGTTGCGGTATTTGTCGAGTTATTTAAAAAGAATTTAGAGGTGCAACGTCAAGCAGCTCAATTAGTTGCCAAGAATTTAGAAATATTTCAAGCTCAAGCCGCCCGGCAGCAAGCAGAAGCAGCTAACTTAATGAAAGATGAATTTTTGGCGGTTGTTTCTCACGAATTGCGATCGCCCTTGAACTCAATTTTGGGTTGGGCGCAACTCATGCAGATGCGGAAGTTTGATGAAGCCAAATTGTGTCAAGCACTTAAGATCATCGAACGTAATGCCAAATCTCAAGCACAACTGATCGATGACATTCTCGATATGTCTAGATTGATCCGTGGGAAAGTGCAGCTATCCATTCAACCTGTAAACGCGATCGCCACGATTGAATTGCTATTAGAATCAATTCGTCCCCAGCTTGAGGAGAAATCGCTACAACTACGCACGCACCTCGATCCGGCAGCACAAACAATCGCCGCCGATCCAACCCGCCTGCGACAAATTATTTGGAATTTACTCTCCAATGCAGTTAAATTCACTCCCGAAAAAGGGCAGATCGAGATACGGCTGACTCAAGAGAGTAGGGAGCAGGGAGCAGAGGAAAGAGAGCTGAGGGAGCTGAGGGAACTGAGGGAGAGAAGAGAACTGGGGGAGACTAGGAGCAGAGGAGAAGGGAGACTAGGAGCAGAGGAGCAGAGGACGAATTTAATTCCGAATTCCGAATTCCGAATTCCGAATTCCAATTACGCTCAAATCCAAATTATCGATACAGGAATTGGCATTCGTCCCGAATTTCTGCCGCAAATTTTCGATCGCTTTCGTCAAGCAGACAGTTCTATTACTCGCGCTTTTGGCGGACTGGGGTTAGGACTGGCGATCGTACGACAACTGGTGATTTTACATGGTGGCACGATTGAAGCTCACAGCGAGGGAGAAGGCAAGGGAACAACGTTTACAGTACGACTACCACTAGCAAATAGTCCTTCTACCGCGACTTCCCCCGCTACAGCGACTCCCAATCTCATTAACTTGACTGCAAATGATGCATCAAAGTTAAATTCATTACTGGATGGGGTAAACGTGTTAGTTGTCGAGGATAACAACGATAGCCGCGACTTCATTAAATTTGCGCTCGAACAAGCAGGTGCAACCGTCACGACAGTTTCTTCAGCAGCAGATGCAGTCGCTTATTTAAAACGCGATCGCCCCGATGTCATAATTAGCGATATTGCCATGCCAGAAACCGATGGCTATCAATTAATTCAACGGATTCGAGCCACCGAGCAACAAGGAGATAGACAAATCCCCGCGATCGCCCTGACTGCTCACGCGAAGCCAGAAGACCGTTCGCGATCGCTAGCAGCAGGATTTCAACAGCACATTACCAAGCCTGTAGAATCTACCGCTCTCATTGCAGCCGTAGCGGAGTTAATCAAGCAGCAGTCAGTTGTCAGTTCTCAGTGGGCAACAATCGATCGCTCGCAAATGACAAATGACAAATGACTAGACTATTTCAAATTTCGTAGTGCCAGAAAGGTAAGCGATCGCTCATAACAATAAATTGACGTTCTTGCCGTTGAATCGAGCCTTGTTTTTCTAAATCGCTGAGTATTCGCGTTACCGTGACGCGAGTTAATCCTACTAATTCGGCAATTTCTTGATGAGTCAAACGCAGATCGATTAATTTACCTTGCAATACATGTTGACCGAAGCGATTAGCTAGCCAAGCAAACAGTTGTAAAACTGCGGCTTCAGCATTGCGACAGTGCAAGATTTCCATCAACTCACCCGATCGCTGAATATGCGAAATCATTGCCTCGTTGAGTTCGTGCCATCTAGACCTCGGAATCAGATTTACTTCAACTGGCGTTAAACATTCCATTTGATAGGTCTGAGCGCTACAAAATACTCTGCCGACTACATCCCCTACACCCCAAATTCCCAAAGTGCTGTAGTTCCCATCAGCTAATACTGTCAAGGTGCGAACCATACCAGACTTAATCTGCCACAGAGCATCATGCCTTAAAGGTAGAAGCGAACGACGCGCAAACCGAGAAGATTTCAGCTCGGTAGACTGATTTGATACCAGCAAGGAGACGGTCATAGCAGTTTATTTGGGTAGCAACAAGTATCAGAGCAATGCTCTTACGCAATACAATTATCTTAAACTCGGTCGGGATAGCGTAATTTACTCTAACTTCAGCAGTATGTCACATCTAAAGTATGAGCGCAAGTCTAAAAATACTAAATTTCTATCCATAAACCGTAGTAAAAGATAGAAACGTAATCTGCTGGTATTCGGAGTTGAGTTAGCTCGGTCGAATTCTATTGCACTAACTGCATACATAACTGCCGAAAATCGTCGCCGCGTTGCTCGAAATTTTGGTAGCGATCGAAGCTAGCACAGGCAGGAGAAAGCAAGACAACCCGTGCCTGATACTGTGGGGCTAATTCTGCGGCTCTAGACACGGCACGCGCCATCGTTTCCACAATCTCGTAATTGTTGTAACCCACTTGAGATAGACGTGAGGCAAAAGCTGGCGCAGCATCGCCAATGAGTAAGACGGCGGCGGCTTGAGCTTGAATTGTTTGCAACCATGCTAAGTCGTCACCAATTTTTGCTTCGCCGCCAGCAATCAGAATTGCAGGGCTAGTGACAGAAGATAACCCAACTTGAGCCGCATCGTAGTTAGTTGCCTTGCTATCGTTGATAAAATCAATTCCTTGCCAAGTGCAAATGTGTTCTAAGCGGTGGGGAACGCCTGGAAATGTAGCTATTGCAGTGGCGATCGCCTCTTTGTCAATGCCTGCTAATCGCGCCACCGCTACCGCCATCAGCAGATTCTGCAAGTTGTGCGCGCCTACCATCCGTAACGCCGACACCTGCACGATCTGCTCCTGCCCAAAGATAACCCAATCGTCTTCAATATAAGTCCCTAAATCAGGACTGCAATTGAGGAAAGCTTTACCTTTTACACTTGTCCAGTAAGCATCCTGCCAATCATTTAGCTTCTCCTGGCTCAGGAAAGCATCATCGCCATTAATCACTTGCAATTGGGATTGATGCACTAGGTGCGCTTTAATGTCGTAATACCGCTCTAAAGTTTTGTGGCGGCTGAGGTGATCGGGTGTAAATGTCGTCCAAACACCGATACGCGGCGCAACCGAGGGAGCAGATTCAATTTGATAGCTGCTGATTTCGGCAATTATCCAATCGGGATATTTGGTAGGGGCGTACGGCTGTGCGCCCCTACTATTATTTTGGAACTCCAAAGCTACATCGCAGACGGCATGACCGATATTCCCACAGGCGGGGGCGTTGAGTCCGGCGGTTTGAAAGATTGCAGCAACTAAAGCTGTCGTTGTGGTTTTGCCGTTAGTACCAGTGATTCCTACCCAGGGAACAGCGTTGAGATAGCGCCAAGCCAGTTCCATTTCACCAATCGTCTCGATCCCTAATGCTCTGGCACGATTTAAGATGTCTGCATCCCAAGGTACGCCGGGACTGACAACAATTAACTGGGGTGAATCCGTGCTGTCTAAACTTGGAGTATGACCCAAACGAACTGGAATCCCCTCTGCTGCGAGTTGTTGCTGTTGTTGGCGCAAAGATGCAGAATCAGAGCGATCGCTCAGTATCACTTGCCAACCCTCTCGTTTCAACAGTCGGGCAGCAGCAACACCAGATTTTCCGAGTCCGATTACACAAGCATTGGACATACGCTATTTAGCAAAATCCCTGGACTAAGCACTCTATATAGTAAG
>NZ_PYCI01000081.1:0-29036 GCF_003015105.1 Chroococcidiopsis sp. CCALA 051
GCTCCCTTCTCCCCCTTGTCTCCCTTGTCTCCCCCCTCTCCCTTGTCCCCTCACTCCTCACTCCTCACTCCTCGTCTCTATCTCCTGCCGTTCGCTTTGCACTTCTGGGTTGACTTCAATTTCAGGATAAGTTGATAGCTGCCGACGATGACCTAGCCGCAGTAAATCAGAACTGCGCAACCAACCGACAATACCATCGGGTAGCACGGTCACAACGATTAAAAATAGCGCCCCTTGAAAAAACAGCCAGATCTCGGCAAATTGTTCGCTGAAAAAACTTCTGGCATAGTTGACGAGTAATGCTCCTACAACTGCGCCTACTAAGCTGCCACGTCCGCCAATTGCTACCCAAATAACCATTTCAATTGAGAAGGCAACATCCATCGCTCTTGGAGATACGGAGCCGCTTTGGAGAGTATACATTGCCCCAGCCAACCCCGCGATCGCCCCTGAAATTGCAAAAACTAGCACTTTAAATTCTGTCGGGTCGTAACCTGAAAACCGCACTCGACTCTCATCATCCCGAATCGCTACCAGCAGCCGTCCGAAGCGTCCGCTAGTTAACCAGCGACACAAGGCGTAGGTAGCAATGAGTAACAGCACCGTCAGAACGTAAAAAGTAAATCGCGACGGTCGCGACCCTACTGCTGTACCCAAAAGAGTTTTGAAGTTAACTAATCCATTCGTACCGTTAAATAGTTTTTGCTGCCCGTTAAAAAAGTTGAAAAAAACGATGGTTGCTGCTTGAGTCAAGATCGAAAAATAAACGCCACGAATGCGATTGCGAAAGACCAAATAGCCCAACAAGGCAGCCAAGATCCCAGGAATCAGCACGACAGCAGCCGAAGCAAAGGGAAAAGCTTGAAATGGATGCCAAAACCAAGGTAGTTCGGTCACGCCGTAAAGTCCCATAAAATCGGGAAGTTCGCCTTGGGGGACTTGGAGTTTCAAATGCATTCCAATCGCATATCCACCCAAACCAAAAAAGATACCATGACCTAAACTGAGTAACCCCGTGTAACCCCAGATCAAATCTATGCCCAAAGCGACAATTGCCAGGGATAAAAATCGTCCTAACAAATTGAGGCGAAATGGGGAAATTAAAGTTGGAATAATAAAAATTAATAAGAGTGCGATCGCGCCTATTATACCTGCTTCAATTAAGAGCGATCGTCGCCTACTTCGTGTTAAATTTCGTCTTCCTATCGCTGCATCTGCTGTCATTTTTAATTGGTAATTGGTAGTTGGTAAGATACGTGGTGCGTGATGAAGGAGAGTGTGGGGTGTGGTAACTGGTCACTGGTAACTGGTCACTGGTCACTGAATTAAGCATCCACAGTCCGTCCTTTCTGTGGGAAAATCCCCCCTGGGCGCACTTGTAGAAAGGCAATAATTAAAGCAAATACCATAACTTTCGCCATACTCGTAGTGGCAAAGAAGGTAAAGAACTCAGATAAAGGCGGGATGGGTGCTGTGAGGATTGCTAGAGTGCCAGAACCAACTAGGTAATTTACCGTACCAATTGCTAATGCGGCTACAATTGTGCCGACCAATTTACCAACACCACCGACAACCACCACCATAAATGTATCGACAATGTAGTTCTGTCCTGTATTTGGTCCCACAGAACCGAGATAGCTAATCGCACATCCAGCAACTCCAGCTAGTCCCGAACCAATTGCAAATGTAAGGGCATCAACTTTTTGAGTCGGAATGCCCAAGCAAGAACTCATGCTACGATTTTGCGTTACAGCACGAATTCGCAATCCCCAAGCAGTGCGTTGCAGGAATTGATAAACTCCAATGACGCAAATAATTGTCAGCGCAATGATAAATAATCTGGCATAGGGCAATTGAAACCCACCTACAGGTAAACCGCCACGCAGCCATCTCGGTGCGGAAACATCCACGTTCTGCGCCCCAAACCAAGGTTGATTCACTGCGAGTTTGTAAGTTTGACTCAAAATATTGCCAACTGCGATCGCAATGCCTAAAGATAAAGGCAGCATCACTAGTACAAACCAATTACGAATGCGATCGAAGTCCGAACGACGCTGGACGATCCACAAACTGCCGAAAAATAATAGACAAAATACAACTATTCCAATTGCCAGCACCCAATTCACGCTGCGCACGAACTGTTGCAAGATTAAACTTACACCCCAAGTTGCTAGTAAGGTTTCTAACGGTCTGCCATAAAGATAGCGAATGACTCCTCTTTCTAAAATGACTCCCACCCCAGCAGCGACTAAAAAAGCAAATATGAGAGCGAAAAAAATATAAAAATCGAACCAAGGTTCGCCTAATTTTTTAAAGCCTGCTTGGACTACAAAAGTCGTGTATGCTCCTAGCATCATCAACTCGCCATGTGCCAAGTTGATTACACCCATAAGTCCAAATACGATCGCTAGCCCTAGTGCTGAAATTAAAAGCACGGAACCGATACTAATACCGTTAAATAAACCGTCAAATAATCCAATTAACACGCTTCCCCCTATTCAGTTATCAGTTATCGTAGGGGCGGGTTTAGCAGATAGATTGACAATTCAAACAGTAGATCGAGAGTCAAAACCCGCCCGTACAGCAGTCAGTTATTAGCAATCGGTGTAGTAGAGACGTTACATGTAACGTCTCTACTATTAAACAATGAAATAGCGATCGCAATTGTTTATGAAAAACAAAATTTCTCCCGCTGATTCATACTGCATTTGACAACTGATAACTGATAACTGTTTATGCTGACTTGTATTTTCCGCCTTTATTAGGATCTGACCAATCGCAGCTATATCCCTTAGTTTCTTTAACAAATTGATTCCAGGGAAGCGGTGCAACTGCTTTATCAGTAGAGTAAACGATTTCAAACAAACCATCGTCTCTCACTTCACCAATTCGGACAACTTTAGAGATATGATGATTCTTATTTAGAGTAACTTTACCTTCTGGTGCATCGAGGGTTTGTCCGTAAGCAGCAGTTCTGACTTTAGCTAAATCGTCAGCCGTACCAGCTTTTTCTACTGCTTGTTTCCACAAGTAAACCGCGATATATGCAGCTTCCATAGGGTCATTTGTAACTCTATCTTCGCCATATTTTTTCTTGAAGGCTTCAACAAACTTTTTATTAGCAGCCGACTCAACTGTTTGGAAATAATTCCAAGCGGCGTAGTGACCTTTCAGATAATCTGGACCTATTGCTCTGACTTCCTCTTCCGCAATACTGACAGACATGGAAGGATACTTATCTGGATTCATTCCAGCGCCTTGTAATTGCTTGAAGAAAGCTACGTTGCTGTCTCCATTCAACGTGTTATAGATGATGCCACCATTAGGTAAAGCTTGCCGAATTTTGGTAATAATTGGTGTAACTTCTGTGTTACCAAGTGGTAGATAATCTTCACCGACAACCTTACCACCTTTTGCTGCTAATTGCGCTTTGATGACGGTGTTAGCAGTTCGGGGAAAAACGTAATCGGAACCAACTAGAAAGAACTCTTTCCCTTTATTTTGCAGCAACCAATCTACTGATGGTTCGATTTGTTGGTTAGGGGCTGCACCAGTGTAGAAAATATTTTTAGAACACTCTTGTCCTTCGTACTGCACTGGATACCAGAGCATATGGTCTTTAGATTCAAATACTTCTAGGACGTTCTTGCGGCTAGCAGAAGTCCAACAGCCAAATACTGCAACGACATTATCTTCGTCGATTAACTTGTTAGCTTTTTCTCTAAAAGTATCCCAGTTGGAAGCACCATCTTCGGTAATTGGGAGAATTTTCTTTCCTAACACGCCACCAGCAGCATTGATCTCTTCAATTGCTAGCATTTCTGCGTCTACGACACTCTTTTCGCTAATCGCCATCGTACCGCTAAGGGAGTGTAAAATACCCACCTTGATTCCATCTCCACTAGCAGCAGCCGTGCTGACATTAGCAGCTGATGGCGATGCAGTTCCATTAGGACTCGATTCAGTCGTAGGCGAATTTGCACAAGCTTTTAATAGAATACTGGTTCCCAAAGTAGCGGAACCATACAGTAAAAACTTCCGCCGATTAAATTGTGTTGTCATAAGTGGAGAAATTATTTCGTGCAGATATATGCTTTACAGCAGCTATATCCATGTATGGACATTGATAGATACTATGGCTCTACTTGCACGAGAATTGTATTTTATTATACTAATTTTATATTTTCGAGACGGTAAGGTGTAAATTAAGGTAAATATTTTCAATCTTAAGGTAGAATCCGCTCTTGATGGCGCTGTGTTACTCCAGCGATCGCTGCCAACAAAATCCAGAATAGAGTGTTGAGACGAGCATCAAATATAGTGACATCTGTGGTGTTAAAAAGCAGATAAGCACAAACAGCCACTAGATAAGTGAAAACAATGAGGCGATCGCTGTGATGCGGGAATCGGGAGTCGGTAGGGGCGGGTTTATTCGGGATATCTGTCAAAGAAGGAATAATTTTTCGATCGAACCCACCCGTACAGGAGTCGGGAGATCTCTTAGCTAAGAATTGAATCGATTGAAACAGAATCCAGCCGATCCAAGCACAAAAAACGATGGTTGCTGGAAGACCGATTTCCGCTGTCAGCATCAGAAACAGATTGTGTGGATGACCCATCCAAGTTTGGGTTTGTGCCATGTAGAGAGGCTGAAAATTCCGCAACCCCCAACCCGTCCAAGGGCGCTGTAGGGTCAAATTCCAGGCAAACCGCCACTGTGTCGTTCTCAGCGTTGCTTCTGGACGAACGTAGAGTTGGTCTGTTAACCTCTGCCAAAAGTAAGCGGGAACGATAAGCCGCAGCCATTGTTGCAGGGGTGGAGGTGAAAAAGCTGCGCCAACAATAGCAGTCGCGATCGCACTCACTCCCACCAGCAACCAATGCCAACCCTGATACACCGCAAAAGCGATCGCCGCGATCGCGGCGATCGCCCAAGCATTGCGAGAATTCGTCAAAATCAAAGCTGCCAAATTACCCAGTACAATTGCACCCAGTAAGATTTGAGTGGTAAGGGGTGAGGAGCGAGGAGTGAGGGGTGAGGGATAAAATAGTTTTGACTTTTGACTTTTAACTTTTGACTTTTCCAAAAAGCTTTCAATCCACAATCCCACCGAGAGAATAAAGGCGATCGCGAGATATGCACCAAGGACGTTGGTATACATAAAAATAGAAGTCATTCGACCAGGCGGATTACCTTGAGGGACGATCGCGCAACCCAGTGTCACTAAAATATCGTGCCACGCTTTCGGAGTTGCCCAGCCCCAATATAGTTGACCAAAGCCCGCGATCGTTATTGGTACGGATGTGAATACTAAGATTTGTGCTAATCGTCTGAGTTGAGCTGGTGTTTGTAACAAGACGCTAAAAGTTACAAATAAGCCAAAAAATGGCACGAAATTAAATAATCCTAACCAAGCGTCCCGGCGATAATAAGCGAACAGACTCATTACCACCAACCATCCACTCAAGATTATTAGTACCCAGTTGAGCCGCCTGCGGAAAATCGTGCGGTACTGTCGTCGCCAAATAACAAATTGCGCCCAGAGCAAAGCGATCGCTCCTACCAAAGGTAGTAACGGAAACAGTAGCAGCCCTAATTGGATGCTGTTCCAAGCATTGTGTAGGCGTTGGTCTTTGATACTCATCAGTTACCAGTAGAGAGTGACTAGTGACTAATGGCTGGTGACTAGAGATAGAATCTAACCACTAACCACTAGCCACCAGCCACTCATCAATGACCAATTTATGCCATTTCCCAACATTCAGCACGGGTAAGGCGAATTTGCGCTAGAGCAAAGATTGCTGGAATAACGCGACCGTAATTGGTTGAGATTGCCCTCCAACCTAAATCGGCGAGAAACCACGACCACATAATCGGTCCTAGAAAGGTAAATGCTCCCCTGACTGCTCCATACCTAGCTGCACTTACAGCCATACCTTGCTGGGCTGTTTTCAGCGTGACGTAATTTTGAAACTGAGCTGCTGCAACTGCACCACCTTGAACGATCGCTTCTTTAGCCATTTGATAGCTGGCAAAATGCAAAGCAAATTGCTGGGCGATCTGTTTGAGCAGTATTGGTTGGATAATCGAGCTAACCGCGATCGCACTCCCACCTTTGACCAGCAAAGACATCGGGTCTTTTTGTATGGATATCGGTAGCGGTTGTGATGGGGAAGACGCTGCTAGCGATCGCTGTACCCGTGCTGTCAGTTGTTGCTTTTCTGAGGCAGGTAGACGCTTCCACGTCCGTCCTAAGAGATTTAAAAAGACTTCTACCTCTAAATCGGTGGTACTCAGCGCCGTGGAGTAAGAAATTTTGAGATAGCGACAAACTTGAATCAGAGCTTGTCTGTAAGTAAATTTGTTTGTGTCTCCACGCAACACAGTCATTCCATCGGCAGCTAAATAGCGGAATCGTTCTTCTAGCGTATCTAACCACGCTTCCCTATCTAAGCTTTGGACATCAATCGGTTCGGGGGTGTGAACGTAATCTAGGGGATTAAACTTACGGCGAAATAACAGTTGGGTTAAATGCTGTAATTCTTCTTCCGTAGCTAGTTCTAATGCCGCTCTCAGTTCATCCAAAATCCCGTCCTCCCGCAAGTCCAGCAACAGTCACTCACGATCGCTATTTTACTTCTAAAGTGAAGGATAAGGAGTAAGTCAAAAGTCAAAAGTCAAAAGTCAAAAATTAGGAGTCAGGAGTCAGGAGTCGGGGGGAAGAGAGCTGAGGAAGCTGAGGGAGCTGAGGAAGCTGAGGGAGGAAGAAATTTAAAGTCTCCACACCCTTTCTTCACTAGTCACTGATAACTGGTCACTGATAACTGGTCACTGGTCACTGATAACTGCTCCCTATTCCCTATTCCCTATTCTTATGTACGACATTGCTGTAATTGGAGCTGGAATAGCTGGTTTGGCTTGCGCTCAGCAGTTGCACCAAGCTGGATATAACGTGCTAATTTTGGAAAAATCGCGGGGTTTGGGAGGCAGAATCGCCACGCGCCGCTTGCATGATACTCTTGCCGATCACGGGACTTGTTACTTAAAACCAAAAGGCGAGTTAATGCAGCAATTTGTGCAATTGTTATGCGATCGCCATATTCTTCAAGTCTGGACAGATAATTCCGAATTCCGTTACGTCGCGCCTGCGGGAATGAATGCGATCGCCAAGTTTTTAGGACAAGGCTTGGAAGTTTGGCGTTCTCAAAGGGTAGAGGCGATCGCTTTTCATAATTCTTATTGGCAGCTATCTCTAGAATCTGCTTCTTCTGAAGCTACTGCTAACCAACCGTCAGAAGTCATAGCTAAAGCTGTTGTTTTGGCGATTCCCGCACCGCAAGCTTTAGCAATATTGGAGCCATTAACCGAGCTTTCTACAGTTTGTCAGCAGCTGCGTTCTGTAGAATTTCATCCGTGTTTGAGTGTCATGGCTGGATATTCATCTCAATTGGAACCACAACCGGATTGGCAAGCAGTGAGTTTTGTTGACAATCCCGTTCTTGCCTGGGTTGGTTGGGATAGTAGCAAACGAGTCGAAAAAACTGGTAATTTTGAAGTTTTTGTCGTGCAAAGTAGTGCGGATTTTGCTCGGCGTTATTTAGAAACTTCCGATTTACAAGCTGCTGGTTATGAGTTATTAGCAAAAGCCTCTGAATGTTTGCTTCCTTGGTTAGCAAAACCGGAATGGTTACAAGTTCATCGCTGGCGCTACGCTTTTCCCAGTCGTCCTTTAGGGCAATCTTGTTTATCTAATGAAACTAACTTACCTTTAGTTTGTTGCGGTGATTGGTGTGGCGGAAATTTTGTCGAAGGTGCAATGCATTCCGGTATAGCAGCAGCGACAGAGATTAATCGTCAAATGGAGGGGCGATCGCTCCCTGGATCTAACTTTTTACAGGCGCTCGCTCTAGAATAATATCGATTCGACATAGATATTATTTAATGTCATTTCCGAGCGGGGATCGCGAATCTTGAGTTAAAAATATGCTTAAACTCAAGAAAAATGTACAAATCTCAAACCTTAATTTCTGTCAATTATTTCTCAAATTTTCCTCTTTTTCACTCACTTGTATATTAAGTTGAGTAAATATTTTACTGAGTTTTGTATAGATTCGTGCTAGAAAATCTTGGCATTGAAATAATTGTAAGTGAGAGGTAGATCGATTTGCTGCAAGAGGTTTTTCAGACTTAGTAACGAGTTTAGGAACGGAGTTTATATAATTCTACTCGCCATTCTAAATCTACTTACACAATTGAGCGATCGCTTTACATCTATCAAAAGAAATAGATTTTATTAAAATACACTTTTGCTGGGGAATTAGGGGAATGAAATATGTCGAAAACATTAGTTAATTTAACCCATCAAGCACTAATAGCAGAAGTTGAGGCGGTTTTAGATAATTATCCTTACTATCCTCACTGTCAAGCTTTTGCTAATCCCGATTTGCGGCAAGAGTTAATTGCTTACGTCCTCAGTCGGATTCCTTGTGCTTTTAGTGCAGTAGACGATCGCGATTTAACTTTTCTAACCTATAGGCTTCCTGGCGATCGCGCGGAGTATCGCATCCAGATTGAAAATTTAATTCATCAAGGGATTTGCTGTGTCTTACAGGATAAAGCAGATTGGGTCAGCTGTCACATTCCCGAGCCATATCAATGTGGTGTAGAACCTTCGCATTGGTTCGGTTAAAGATCGGAATCAACTACTACTCGCCACCTTGAAATCCCTTGACAATTCGCGATAACTCTGCTTTTTCATCTGTACTAACGCGACTGGGAGAGCCGCTGATGATTCCCTCGTAATTACTAAAGGAATCGGTAATTTCAGGACCGTCAGCACTAATTGTATACTCGCGAATCCCATTATCGTGCCAGGAACCGCGCATCTTAAACACGTTAATTGCCCGCGACATTTGCCCGCGAATTTCTACGTATTGCAGCAATAAAATCGTGTCTGTAATTGTCGAAATATGGGATTCTGTGATTGAATGCGCTCCCATGAACTGATCGGTAGTATTGGTGAAAAAACCCGTAATCTCTTCTTGTTTAGCAAAACCAGTTACGCCAATGACGAATTGTCGAAAAGCATTGTTACTGACTCCTCTTGCTAAAGCTGAAAGCGAGTCGATCGCCACTCTAGCTGGTTTAAATTCAGCAATTTCTGATTTAATAATCTGTAAATGGTCTTCCAATCCTGCCGATTCAGGATAAGCACAGATAATCTTTAACAGTCCTTTTTTCTCTAAGTCTTCAAAGTCAATTCCCCAAGAATAAGCATTGCGTGACAATTGAGCGCGAGATTCTTCGTAGGCAAATAAAATTGCTCGTTCGCCGCCGCGACAGCCATTTTCGAGAAACTTACTGACGAGTAACGTCTTACCTGTACCAGTAGCCCCCGTTGCCAAAATAATCGAATCTTTAAAGAAACCACCGCCGCACATTTCATCCAGCGTCTTCACGCCGGAGGAGACGCGCACGTTAGAAGAACGCTGCGTTAAGCGCATTGCACCCAAGGGAAAGATATTCACTCCATCGTTGGTAATTGTGAACGGATATTCTCCTTTCATATGCGTCGTGCCACGCAGCTTTAAAATCTCCATCGTGCGACGACGACGTTCCCCTTCTAGAACGTTACGCACGATCGCCACGTTGTCAGCGACAAACTCTTCTACACCAAAAGAGGCGATCGCGCCATACTCCTCGGTGCGTTCGGTTGTAATTATCGTGGTTACGCCAATCTGCTTGAGTCTGGCAACCAAGCGAAAAATTTCTCGCCGGACGACGGAAGCCGCTTCATACTGTTGAAAGACAGCCGTGATCGAGTCGATCGCTACCCTTCTTGCCTTATATTTATGGATAGCGTATTGCAACCGCTCGATCAACGCCGATAAGTCGAAGTTTCCAATCACCTCTTGTCCTTCCGGATCGGGCGAAGCGTCTAAAATAAACAGCTTGCCTTCCTCGATGAGTTTTGGTAAGTTCCAGCCAAAACTGTAGGCGTTTTTAATAATATCGCTGGGAGATTCTTCAAAAGTGACGAATACACCTGGCTCGTCAAAAAAAAGTATCCCATTGTACAAAAATTGCACGGAAAATAAAGTTTTCCCAGTTCCCGAAGTCCCGCTAAACAGAGTGGTTCTCCCTAGTGGCAAACCGCCATGACTGATATCGTCAAACCCCTCAATCATGGTGCGAATCTTTTGCACGCCTGTCCCATTTGGGCTATTCTTATTTTGCTTACCGCTGGAAGTGATTTCGCTCATCGCTTTAGAATCAAAGGGTTATTAAACCAAATTAAAATTAGTTTATTTTTTATAACAATCCAATTTTACTGAAAGATTATCCCATATTGAAGTTATAAAATCACTCCTCAAGTGCCTCTGCCTCAACGAGTTCTTCATAGAGTAAATCCAAGCCAATTAAAACTTTTTCTCGGTCGGAAAGATCTCCGATAATTTTCCGTACAGGCGGCGGCAAGATTTTCGAAAGCGTTGGCGTAGCTAAAATTTTATCTTCCTCTGCAAGTTGAGGGCTTTTCAGCACATCAATTACTTTCAGGGCATAGACTCCTTTAAATTCTTGTTCTAGGATGTTTCTGAGCGTTCTTAATGCCCGAATGGAGTTAGGAGTATTCCCAGCTACATACAGCTTTAGAACATAAGTTTTTTTAGGCGCGTTCATAGATAAAGACGCAGAGGTTGTTTGGAATGAAATCTGACCACTTATTATGCTATCAAAGTTTAATTGATACATCGCTTGCTCAGGATATGGAGGTGCGATAAATTTCGCACAGGTGAGCCAAAATATCAATGAGAGTCAAGCGATAGTCTAACAACACTTCGTCATTTCGCCCTTCTAGCTTCAACTGCTTGGAAAATTCGTCAATTAATTCCATATGAATTTCAATAATCTGAGGCACGGGAACTTTAGCATCAAAAGCTACATTAATAAATCGCTCGATCTGTTGTTTTACTGTATTATCGTTATTAAAATAACGCAATAAGATTTGACAATAATCAGCTTTTAGTTGCTGTATAAACTCCCGATCTCGATTCAGTGTCATCTGCTGTGATAAGCTTTGGCGTTTTCCGATGTGATGTTCATCCATGCAGTTAACTAGCAATTACTCTGAGGGAAATAGCTAATATCAGGGCAGTCATGTTACATAGCATTATATGGTTGTTTAATACTATTTTTAGATTTGTAATTCGACTAAAAAAAAGCAGGTAGTTCAATTTAACTGCTTTGCGATCTAGGAGGGGATCGAGCGATCGCCATCAAAAAGAAATTGAGGTTGAAGCCGCGCGCTCGGTCAGTGCATTACTAGTCATAATGAGTTCATCAAACAATCGAGACGACAAAAAATAAAATTATTTGTTTGTTTATGGGCGACAGCAGACAGAATAGAGTAAAAAAGATTCTAGATCGATCCAGTGGATATAGTTCGATTGCTCGCTACTAAGTCAGCATTCATATCTCCAGAGTTCAAGAAAGGTGTCAGTTCCATTACTTTTATGAAGTTAATTAAACTAAATTAAAACATTATAGCGTTTTCTCGTGCGCCTTTCCTTCCACAACTTCAGTTTGAGAGACTATAACTGGTATATGCGTAGCTCTATTGCTAAAGGAGCTATAACTGTAATCGAAAGTCTCTATTGCTTGGCAGTTTTAGATTCAATTATCTATCCAGCAAAACACTAGAGCCAAAGATGGCAGCGCCAAGCGTTCAATTCGTGGATCGAGTACCGCATTTTTGCTTTCTCCCCACTCACTACTCTGTTAGCTCATGTCAAAGTCCAAGTACAACTTAGGTGACTTTATCGAGACTGTCCCTAGCTGTTTACAGACAGCTACTTTGGCTATGGCATGGGAAATCTTCAGCCAGGAGCAAAGCGATCGCCTAATTGTGTTGGATCGGCAACGATCTCCCCTGGGAGTGCTGCATCTGCGGCAATTTTTCCCCCACTGGTTGGCAGCAACAAGCAATAGCAAGAATGCCAAGCAATCCTTATCCAAAGCAACCGCCCGCATACTAGAACCTATAGAGAAGCTACCAAATGAGTTTAGCCTAGAACAATTCCAATCGTATATAGATTCCCGTCTCGAACCCAGCGACATCAAGCAGACTTTTGCAATCGTCGATGCTGAGGGAAAGTTTTTAGGGCTATTGGAGCAAACAAAGCTCTGGAAAGTTTTAGCCGCAGCCGCGAGAACCAAAAAGCGCGATCGTTTAGCAAAAACCACTTTACTCAAAGCAACCATCGAGCGTGGCATCGAGCCAGAGCAACTCGACCCGATCGTCCAACTGCTAGAAAGATTACCCTTACCATTAATGTTACAAACAAGCCTGGGCGAAGCGATCGCCCAGAATCCTGCCTGGAATCGGCAATTTGGTAACATGGGCAATCCCGAAGCAATTCGGCAAGAAGTCGAAGCAATTTTGAATGTGGCGGGAACTCAGCAATCGGTAATTGACTTGGAATCGACAACAGCAGAAGCTACTGAGGCTAGTCGAGAAGTCGATCGCGCCAAGTTAAGCGATTGGCAGGCAACAACTCATCACTTCAGTCTCACTGCACTACAGGAGCAAGTATCTTTACTATCCACACCCGATGCGGCAGAACCCAACATCATACGCTACTGCCAGCAGGGAGAGCAAGAAGGGACGTGTATCTGTATTTGTCCCGGACAACAGGGACAAGACCGAGTGTGGCAATTTCTCAAAATTCCTTTACAAATGTCAGTCGTCAGCCGCCAACAGCAATCCGAGCGAATTTGGTTGTTGATGGCTACAGATGTGACAGAACAGCGACAGATGGCATCGGAACTAGCCGCCAAAAATGCCGATTTGATTCAACTCAATCGCTTGAAAGATGAATTTCTTGCTTGTATCAGTCACGAGTTGCGGACACCCCTAACAGCAATGCTGGGGTTATCTACCTTACTAAAAGATCAGGCACTAGGACAGCTCAACGAGCGTCAAGCACGCTACGCGCGGCTAATTCACGAAAATGGACGACATTTAATGAGCGTGGTCAATGACATTTTAGATTTGACCCGCATGGAGACAGGACAGTTAGAATTAACCCTCGAACCAGTCCACATTCGTAAAGTATGCGAACGTGCGGTCGAGCAAGCTCGGCTTGCCTTTAGCCCGAAAAACAACAAAACTGCTGTGGTGGAGGCAGGGACAGACAGCCATCTCGAACACCGCTTTACCTTAGCGATCGAACCCGAGTTAGATATCATTGTGGCAGACGAATTGCGCCTGCGCCAGATGCTAGTTCACTTATTGGCAAATGCCTTCAAATTCACGGCATCCGGCGGGGAGATCGGTTTGCGAGTCAGCTATTGGGCAGGGTGGATTGCTTTTACAGTTTGGGATACAGGAATTGGCATTCCCGAACACCAGCAACACTTAATTTTTCAGAAATTTCAACAGTTGGAAACGCCGTTGACGCGGCAATTTGAAGGTACGGGTCTGGGTTTGGTTTTAACCAGAGCCTTAGCTCGGCTGCATGGTGGTGATGTCAGCTTTTTGTCTCAAGAAGGTAAAGGCAGCCAATTTACCCTATTGCTAGCTCCTACGCCGCCCAAGAAGAGAGCAGGGGGAACGGGGGAAGTAGGGGAGGAAGTTGGAGAGCAAGTAGGAAGAATGTCCGCAAACATACAACGGCAATCTCCCGCCAATAATTCCACTGGCAGCAACGTACTAGGAGTTCAGAGCCGGACTTCTGGACGTGGAGAAAGTAACTTTTCTCTGGGATCTTTGGGTTCTCCACCTCCCGATCGCCATTTGGTGCTGGTTGTGGAGGCTGCACCCCGATTTATTGAAGACTTGGCAGAACAACTGACGAGTTTGGGATATTGGGTGGCGATCGCTCGTTCTGGAACTGAGGCGTTAGAAAAAGCTCGTCGTTTGCAGCCAGGAATTATATTTATCAATCCCTTACTACCTTTACTCTCTGGCTGGGATGTACTGACTTTGCTCAAATCCGATCCAGCTACGAGTCAAATTCCGATCGTTGTTAATACCACAAGAGCCGAGAAAAATCAAGCTCTTTCCCACCGGGCGGACGAATTTATCAGCTTACCCGTACAGCAGCAAGTCTTGCAGCAGGTGATGACTCGTTTGTGCGGCGCGCCAGTGACCTACTCTCAGGTCGAATTATCGCAGCGCGTCCAAAAGTACAAACAGCTGACGATTCTACGATTAGTGACTCCCAACACCGAACTTTTAGCCAGGGGCGATGTCAACTATTTAGAATTATCTCTAAATCACTGTCGCGTTCTCGAAGCCGATGACTTAGAGCAAGCATCATTGCTAGCGCGGATTTGGCGACCAAATGTCATTTTACTGGAGCGAGCGATCTGCGAACCCCTCGATTTCTTACAACAGTTGACCGAATATCCTAGCTTGGCAAATTTACCCATCGTGACGCTAGATGCCGCGATCGCCCAAGTTGCGAGTCAAATAGAGCAACTCAATATATTTCCTTGTTTGACAAATCCGCCAGAGCCATCGGCTGAAGTGTTACTATCCGTTCTGCACGTGGCAGCAGGCGTAAGTTGGGAATATAGCGTGTTAGTTTTAGATATTGCTAATTTGGACGATTTGTCTGACGAACACAGCCACAATACTCAAGCTTCTGCCGGATCGTTGCGGGCGGAATGGTTGCAAGCTTTAATTCAATATTTGCAAACAGCTGGTTTTCGAGTCGTGATGCCGCATACTTGGGAGGAAGTACAGCAGCAAATTCAACAACAAAACGTCGATCTGATGCTCGTTTGTTTAGGAGAGATGCAACAAGTCGAGAAAGCCTGCACGGCGATCGCAACTTTAGAGCAGCAGAAATTACCACCTATCATCGCTATGGAGCGATTATTTACCCAAAATGAAGTTAGAGAGCAATTTCCCGCTTACTTAGAGTCAGAGGGGCGATCGCTACCTTCAGAACAACTGCACAATTTGGGTAACGCAAACACAGCATCTGATTTGGAGTCGATCGAGCGCGCATTGGGGGCGATCGCAACTAAAGTCCTGCCTTCCTCTATCTCTATGGAAGAGTTATTGAACAATATTCATCAAACTCTGTTGGCTCACCCTGTAGAAAAGGATTGAGAGTGCAGAGGAAGGCAACATAGCCGCAACATTGAGAAACGCAATCGCGGATAAATGCAACTAGATGCAACGCGATCTGAAAATTTGTATTGATTTGTAAAAATGTTTTTAAAAGATTGTACTACTTTGCCAGAGTCAATCGAACGAAGTGGTGAATTATACCTGGCAGTACTTCTCGGTTTAAAAAGTGACTAATGCAACGATACGAACAATAGGAATTATCAACTAGAACGAACGCGATTGAGCGAGGTCGCGAATCAAAGACGTTTTCCCGCGCAAGTAAGTACTCACATTCACCATCGCTTCTCGATCCAAAGGTTGCTGGTTGCCAAGTTCTGCGAGCAAGTGCGAGACTAATTCTGAGTCACTCAGTCTGAGTAGAATGCTGCTTTGAGTATGTTCTACCGCAGACCATAGCTGCCGTAGGATGGTTGAATTCATGTTGCGGGTTTCGGTTGCGTACATAACAAACAAAAAATTAAGGTTTTCTTTAGACTTTCTTTAGAATAGCTCATCGCCTTTTCGAGGCAACAGAAGTTGAAACATTGCTACACATAAACTCTGACTTCTATAAGAGACTCCGTAATGTTTGCAGTTATGTACGCAATTTTACTCTGTCTGTAGAGGCAAAACCTGCGTAACCGTAGATCTACCCAAAGCTAGAAAGTCGGTGGGCAATGCCCACCATCAATCACTCTTGCGGTACTTGTGCTATTAACCTTTCCTTATCCAACCTCCGCTTTTTGGCGTAAAGTTGAATTGTTGCTGCCATTGCCACAATCATGCCGAAAATTGCCCAGACGGTAGCATTTGTAGGTAAGTTATTTTTAAATACGGCTAGCAATACGATCGCCACTAACATCACAGTTGGGGCTTCATTCAACGCCCGTAATTGCTGACTGCTCCACTTACACTCATTTTTTTCTAACTGTCGCATCAGCCGCTTGCAGTAGTGATGATAGCCCAATAGAAGCACGACAAATGCTAACTTGACGTGCAACCATCCCTGTTTCAGAACTTCCGGTTCAGTTGTCAGTAACCCAATTGCCATTGCGACTGTCACCAGCATCCCAGGAGTGGTAATAATGCTATACAATCGCTTTTCCATCAATTGATACTGATTCTTGAGAATAGTACGGGCGGGTTCCGGCTGTTCGTCAGCCTCGACATGATAGATAAACAGCCGCACTAAATAAAATAACCCAGCGAACCAAACGACAATGCCGACGAGATGAAACGCTTTAAACCAAAAATAAGCCATGATACCAATTTTGGATGTTGAATTTTAGACTTTGGATGTTATACCATTTCAGATCTTTGCGCCTTTGCGTCTCTGCGCGACATTAAATCCAACAAAATTTACGCTTGTCGCCACGCGCCATGAAATCCCATCGGTACGATGCTAGGTAATTCCAATCTGCAAACAGGTGATGCATCTAAGCGATCGCTATCGAAAATCCAGACCTCACTGCGATCGCGATTTCCGTCATAGACTACCGTAACGATCCAACCAGCAGCAGGATTTTGCGGATCGGGGGCAAAAATTGGTTCCATTGGATAGCAATTTTCGCCAAAATCTGCGATCGTCAGAGATTGAGTTTGCGAGTCAAATTTAGCGATCGCGCCAAACCTTTCTGTACCGATATCTAACCCCGGACGATGGACGGAGAGAAAAGTAGGAGAAGCAGCTTGCCCAATCAAATGAGGCAGTACAATCGGAAATTCACAATCACGATCTAGAATTTGCTCGATCGCCGTCACCTTACCCAATTTCGGATTCAAATGAACTCGCGATAAACTACTGGGTGCAGGCGTATGAGTTTGTCCCGTTGCCACTTCCTTTAAATATTGATTGGTCTGAAAGTCTTCATACCGCACCAAATCCACAATAATCGTACCGCTAGGATCGACGTAACCGTTAGCGAAATGCCATTGATACCAAGGTTCGGTTTCGCCACGACTGACAAGGGTAAGGGTTTCGCGATCGAATATGAGAAACTGAGTGCCGAGTTGCGGCTGCCATTCTAAAGCATCGCTGTAACAACTCAAGCCTAACAGCACAGGTAACGCATTTACCCTAACTGGAGGCACGAAAAAGACTAAATACTGTCCTGCTAGGACGAAATCATGAACGATCGGCACGCCATCTAAGGTAAATGTAGCTTTTTGCAGAATTTTACCCGTGCGATCGCTTTTATAGAGATTCAGTTTGGCGTTAATTCCAGGGCTAATCCCAAAGTTGAAAATTTCTCCCGTGTGCGGATCGCACTTGTAATGGGCAGAGTAAGGTAAACCATTACTTAATCCAGATAAATTGTCCTCGCCTTTTGTCTCCAAAGTCTGCAAGTCTAAGGCGTGCGGTTTACCACCTTCCCACAATGCTAAGAGTTTATCCGGTAGAGGTAAAACAGAGGTATTTGCCACATTTTTTATTGGCTTCAACCATCGATTCCAGAACGCACCTGGGGCTGTCATCCCATAATTACCATACACCAGGCGATTTGCGGCGGCTTCTTCTTGATAACCAGCAGTTTGCACGTAGCGGTATGAGGCGATGGCACGCCCCTCGCCCCCCTCACCCCCCTTAGAAAGGGGGGAATTAGAATTAAAATAAACGGCGAGAATTGCCCCATCACCATCAAACCAATGTCCCATCCGCATTCCACCCCGTTCTAATCTGGCGGGACCGTTGCGATAGAGAGTTCCACGTAAATTAGAGGGGATTTCCCCAGCTATGACAGGTAGGGGAGTGGGAGAAAATTCTGTTGCGGGTTGGGCGATCGCTTTTGCCCAAGCTTTCGTTGTGGAAGGTTTCGTAGTTGTCTGCATTAATGTTACAAATTGTCATTGGTCATTGGTCATTGGTCATTTGTGAAATTCCAATGACGCTAGAAATATACTCAGTCGCGCGTCTTAGAACTCAAACGAGAATGTCGTGTATTCCTATTTCTATAGTCGTGATAATCTAAGCGCGATCGCTCGTCCTAAAGACAGTTATCAGTTGTCAGTTATCAGTTATCAGTTATCAGTCACCACGCACCACGCACCACGAGTTACGGAACTGAGGAAGGCTAAGCTGAGTCTGTTTGTGAGGAAACTCAATTTAACAATCGGCTTTGTGTATTCTATTACATTTACTTTGAGATGCCTCATCCTGGCAGAACGATAATTCTGTGGTCGCTAATTGGTTTTGCATCTACCACGGTCATTGCTGGTATAGTACTGAGTATCTGGCGCTGGGTGCAACCTTGTGCAGCCGGAGAAAAAAGGTTTTGGACGAATTGCTATCGAGACTTACAAGCACAACCGCTGAAAATTGGAGTGAGTGCTACAGCTCCCATAGAAGATTATCAGGCTTTAGCTACCCATTTACAGGAGCAATTGGGGGTTCGGGTAATCGTCGATCGCAATACGCCTTTTCCAGAAATTCGCGATCGCCTCGATCTCAAAGAGTGGGATATTGCTTTTACTAGTTCTCCCGGCTTTTCTATTGCTGCTGAGGATAATAACTACACTGGCATTGCTGTCATGTACCCCGATCGACCACTTTACTATCGAGCAGCGTTATTTGTGAAAGCTGAGAGTAAGATTAAATCTATTGCCGATATTCAACCAAACACGACGATTGCTTTAGGTAGTTCCGCATCAGTCCCAACTTTTCTCATCCCAATTTATGTTTTATATGGCAAAACACTTAAAATTGGTAGAGGCTATCACCCTAGAGAAGCGATAAATTTAGTTAAGACTGGAAAAATTGATATTGGTGCTGGTCTGTATACCGCAATTAAAGACGACCCAGCATTACGAGCGATCTATATTAGTCAGCCTCTTCCTGGTGTAGGAGTTTATTTATCTCCTCGGCTTTTGAATTTCGATCGAGAATTAATTAAAATAGCCATGCTCAACGCCAATCCAGAAATTAAAGCTAAAGCTAAATATATTGCGGGTCAAATTCCTGACTATAGCGAACTCAGAAAAATTATCACTAGAGCTGAAGAAGTTTCTAGCTGCCTCAAATCGACGCAAAATTACTTTAACTGGCAAGTACCAATTAAATTGTTTTGTCAAGAGCAATCGTCGCTTGAAACAGCGATTCGTACACGAGTACAAGAACATAATATATCAAATCTAGACAAGATAGAATCAAGGATTTTAGCAGAGGACAATTGAGTTTATCTAGTCAGTATTTTTCTGGAGGTTTTAGCAAAAACTTTAATTAAAGTTCAAGATTTAGTAGATAAAACTATCAGATCGCAGAAACAAATTCTTCTAACTAAAGTTTTCATGTATATTATTCGCTACTCCCTATTCCCTATTTTGTCATAAAAATGTCTAAATATTCCAATAAGTTATTAGCGATCGCCCGTGAAGTTCAAGCTACAGAAAGCAAACTGTCATTGATAGCAGAAACGACTGGATCGCAATTTTTAATCCAGCCGAATAGTGAAAAAATTTGTCTTTTCTTTCATGGATTTACGGCAGTTCCCGAACAATTTGCCCTGATAGGTAAAGCATTTTATCAAGCCGGATATCACGTTCTAATTCCCTTACTACCAGGACATGGTATTGCAGGTGAATGGAATGGAGATAATCCGCCACCACTACCAGAAGATCCCCAAATTTATCAAGAATTTGGTTGTCATTGGTTAGAAATTGCTCGTGGAGGCAAAGAAATTATTATTGGAGGTTTATCTGGTGGGAGTACTTTAGCTGCATGGTTAGCTTTAGAATATCCCAGTAAAATTAATAAGACTTTAATATTTGCACCCTATTTAAGTGGAAGTAATAAAGTCGTCGATCTATTTGTCAGAATTTTTAATATCTATTTTGAATGGTGGCAAGACCCTCAAGTAGCTAGTTTTGGTTATGATGGTTTTGCCATGCCAGCTTTACGAGTTTTTTTAGATATGGGAACGGAGGTATTAGAAAAAGCCCAAACTCAAAAGGCAGCACCAATGTTAATTGTATCAAGTGAAAGCGATCGCGCTGTAGGAAATCGAGAACACGAAAAGTTATTTAACGCCGCAGTTCAGTTACAGCCTAAATCTTGGTATGTCTGTTTTGATGATGTGTGGGATATTCCCCATAACATGATGACTCAAGCAGAAGGAAACGAACATGTCGATCTGTTGATTTCTCTAACTTTAGCGTATGTTAATAGCAATGCTACCTGGGCAGAAATGGTAACATTGTGCGATCGCCTGAAACAAGCTGATTTTCCAACTGCGATCGCACAATTAAACTTGCATGGGCGAATTGCATCTGCAATGGCGACGATAATGGGAATTATTGATACTTCTATCGAAAAACTGAGAGACTAGACTACTGCGCGAACTCAATTTAATAGTTTGACTTCAGCAAATTTCCGAAAACACTCAAGTACCGATCGAGCCAACCAACTGCTTTGAAATAATTTTCAAACGCTTTTGGCGGGTTAGAAATGAGCGTATCTCGATCGATTAACTGCTGAAAATCAATTTCAACTTTACCTTGGCGCAAGTTACCTCGCTCGTCATAAAACTCCACGCTAGCTGTTTGCATAATTGCAATTAACTCTTGCGCCATAATGCCATAACCAATGGTTGTGGGATGAATGCCGTCAAGGGAAAACAACCCACCTTGCTTGCGTCCCGTAGCATCAGAGATCGAAAAGCGAGAGTCTGGCTTTGGGTCTAATTTTTGCAATTGTGACGGTAACTGATATTCACCACCAATTTCTTTCCACCAACTCGGTCTTGCTCTAGGAGTTTCAATATAGCGCCTTTGTGCCAAGCGATCGAGGAGTCCAGCTAAATCGAACAAATACCAATCTCGACCTTCTGTTCTTGCTTTTCGCACGGCATCAATAATACAGTCATTATACTGGTCGATCGCGCTGTCTATTGCTCTGACTTCTGATGCAGTCAAGTTTGGATGTCGGTCTTGATTGAAACCTGCATCGCTAACCCAAGGCAATGTATAGTAAGGGAAATAGCGAGAATCTTTTCTAATTTTAGTATCTACTCCACGGGCAAACGGGGCGATCGTTACGTGGGGAACTGTAGCCCAAATAACGTGACGGGCGCGAATTCGCTTAACTTCCGCTACAACTTTGTCTAACTCAGCTTTAAAATGAATCGGTCGCCAGAGCGTATAGCGATCGTTGATCTCCATATCATCGTAACCTTCATCGCTCCAAGCAATCTTAAAGGTGAGGAGACTCCCGAGAGCGTTATTGCTACCAATTATCATAATTAGCGTCTCGATCCCATCACCATCGCCATTTTCTGGCGTTCCCTCAGCACCAAGTGTGGTTGCAGCTTGCAAAGGAGTTAATGTCTCACCTGTTTGACTCCGCACCGAAGAGTTTAATACCCTCAGCGCTGCTCGTTCGTTATGGTAATCGACCAATTGACGAAAAACATCTTCTCTCGGAATCTTTCGACTCATTAATTCTAAACAGCTACTTGCATTACGAGATAGGATATTCCGTAAATCCCAACCATAAACTCCTAGATTGTGGTTAATCTCTTTTTGAGAGGGTAGTATAGCGCCTTCACCCCTTTCCCAATAATCTTCTAACTTGTCTAAATAGTTGCGTAAAAACAATAGCGTCGGGATAAAATTCCAAACATCAATGCGATCGCCTACTTTTTGTTCTAGTTCTCGTACCAACCGTTCTAAATTTAACGGCAGCCCATCACCTGGAGTATTGTAAGTGGGATAGCGGAACTCAGTCCAACCCATTTCCCGCGCAATTAAGGCTGGAAAAGAAATTTGAGTATTAAAAATTGCGCCACTTTGAAAGCCTTGAGTCAGAGAATCACCAATTGTTACTAGACGATGCCGAGGCGTACCTTCTCTGTTGACTTGTACGCCAATACCAAGAGTGGGATCTGTCTCCGGTTTGCGTGCTTCAGCCCGAATGATGACATCATCCGGTGTTTTCAAGTCACGCATATCATCTGTAACTGGTTTTGCCATGTCGTCTTTACCCAATCGTGGTAAAGATTATATCTGGCATTGGTCGTTGAGTGGTGCGCTGTAGAGACGTTACATGTAACGTCTCTACACCGATAACCGTTAAATCTGTTGACTCAGAACGGTATCGTGTTCTGTACTTTGCCCGTTCTTGACGTTTTCCCAAGTGGGCATCAAAATTGACAAGTGCAAGCCTTTGCGACTTTCCAGGTTGAGATATCGCTGTTGTAGAGCTTGCCATTGTTGCCAAGCTTGGTAATTATGCTCTGCTAATAAATTAGCGAGAGTTGGCATGGTTTTTTCAATTTTTGTTTGCAAAGCATCTGCTAAAAACTCAGATAGTACGGCACTATCTTGAAATTGTCCCAAAATGCTCTGAATGGCTTTTAGATCTTCAAGATAAGTTTCGTAGGAAGCCCCATAGAAGTTATCAAATACTTCCATTTGATAGCGCGCGCGTTTGGTTTCTTTACGCAGACTGTGGAGAAGAGGGGCGTTATCGATTAGTTGTTGTTTAGCCTGTGCTGGTGTTTGTCCTGTTTGTACTACTACCTGTTCGTCTTGTAATTTAGTTCCTACTAGCCAACCTGGGTGTAAAAGTAGCCTACCAACCTCAGATAGAAGTAAATCTGGTAGAGTCGCCTGAATTGGCATCTGCGCGATTGGTTGCAATTGTGGCTGAGATAGCCATTTTTCCAAAGCCTGCTTCAGTTCTTGATAGCGATCGCCTGTTAAAGTTTCATGCACTTTCGCAAAAGCCTTCCGTCGCCGCTTATACAGGTAAACCAGCGCTGTATCCAATTGTTCTTGTTCGTCAGCAGGTAAAGCGGGTTTATATTTGTTTTCTAATGATTCTCCCAGTACGTCTAAATCTCGCAAACTGCCCAGAATACGGGCAATTTTACCAATTTTTTTTTCTTGGACTGGTTTCGGTAAGTCGATGGCTGGCGCAAAACCCGCGATCGCACTCCGCAAACGCCGCATTCCTACGCGCATCTGATGCAATGCTTCTGGATCGCTATCTGCGATTACGTCTGCTTCGTGTTTGAGAAATTTTTCAAAGTGCTTTTTAATTGCCAGCACAGCGCGATCGCCTAAAGTATTCTTGCCGCTTAGTGTAGACGATGCCATACTTTATACCCCGCTCTATCTGCTTTACAGCCCTATCTTATTTTTGAGTTTCTTATACTAACACGCAGCCGCGATCGCCTTTATTCCACCTCAGACAGAAAGAACAGCAAAAAGCCGCAAGCAATAAGTATTTTCACTTAAGGCTTACGACTTATCCAGGCTACTCGAAATCTATATTTTGAAATTTTGAGTCGATCTGAATTGCTCCAGGGCAATACGCCAATCGCTAAATCTTGGTTGCTAACTTTTCGATTAGGCGGCTAATTCTTGCAACTGTGCGCGATCGCTGTTGTACTCTACGGCACTAAGCGGTAGTTGTTCTGCTTGTGGATCTGGTACTTGTTCCAAAACCTTGACTTCAATATTGACGGACACTAGATATGTACCAGGTTCCGCACCAATAGCTTCAGCAATCAATTTTGCGATCTCTGGACGCTTGGCAGTAATTGGATCGCGCAGGATACACCGATCCCAGTCATGCTTAGCAGTGGGGTTAAGGCTGAGAATATAGTGCTTGGTCATAGAGCAATTTTGAGTTTATCTTGCATCAAATCGAGCTACCATCAAGCCGTTTTTTGCTTCAGCTAACTCGACAACATCTATCATTATTATAGTACAAATGTACCAAATTAACAAAGAGACAATACAATTCAAAATCGGTCAATTCACGAGAAAACCCGCCCGTACCAGTGCAAGGGCGGGTTTTGAACCAAGATTTCTTCTTCCCAGGCATGAATCCTTTGCTAAACCCGCCCCTACAACTCCTGCTCCCTAACAACTATTCAAACAATGATTATTGAGATAGTATATATATGCCCCAGGGGGGGATTTACATTGTGATATATTGAATAAGATTAAAATAAGTAACAAATTTTAATATTCAATTGATTAATTCTACTTTGCCTACCTACACCAGTCCCACACCTACGATTCGCTCAGTCTCAACTGAAACGAGCGATACCATCGTCCAGCCATCAAATTTAGAATCGTCAAACTTAGATCTAGTACAATCCATCTCAGCTCAAAAAGCCAAGCAGCAAACATGGTGGGCATTTGGAGCGGCTGTATTTTTGGTATCTGTACCAGTTTTTATTGAAGCGCCGCTGGTGCGATCGCTACCACTACTCAGTCTGGGAATAACCCTAATTTGGGTGTGGCTGAGTTTAGTATTGATGTCTCGTCCTTCTAGCCATTTATGGGGCGATATTCTCTTGGGGTTTAGCTGGAGTTGGTTAGCTGGCTCGATTTATTGGGGATGGTTGCGCTGGGAACCACTGCTACATCTTCCAGTTGAGGCGATCGGGCTACCGTTTGCGATCGTCTGTTTGCGGCGTAATTGGGGCAAAGTCGGTAATTTTTTCTATCTAGGCTCTTTATTAGGTACAGTCGTCACCGACCTCTACTTTTACATTGCCGATCTAATCCCTTACTGGAGGCAAGTCGTACAGGTCGAACCAACGTTAGTCGCACCAATTCTTCGCAGTGCCTTGGCACAAGTGTATACCCCTTGGGGGTTGAGTTGGGCAGCGGTCTTAGTGTTGGTGTTGCTAGCGGGGGGAGTCTTTTCCTTGCGCGCTCGACAGACTCACTGGTGGGCATTTAGTGGAGCAGTGTTGAGTACAATTTTAGTAGATAGCTTATTCTGGCTAGCTGCGGCACTAGCTTAAATTTTTGCAGATAGCGATCGCCTTGTCTGATACTCAGGTAGTCAATAAGCTATATATTAGTTTCTGATACTAGCTGTGTGCTGATTTCAGTTGGATGCAAAGAGGTAGAGAAACTGTGAAAAAATTGATCCGTTTATTAACAATTTTGAGTGTATTGGTAGGTTGTTTGGGATGGCTGGGCATATCCCAACCCGCGATCGCTGCTAGTCTTAGCGATTTTAGCCTGCGTACCGTACCAATCCTAGCTGTAGAGTCTCCGGCTCAATCGAGCAATCGAGCAGATGCGAAGCTGGCAACAGACTTTGGCAAGAAAATCGATTTAAATAACACAAACGTTGCTGCTTTTCGGAGATACCCGGGACTTTATCCCACTCTAGCTCGTAAAATCGTTCAAAACGCTCCCTATGAGAATGTAGAGGACGTAATGGAGATGCCAGGATTATCCGAGCGTCAAAAACAAACTCTAGAAGCTAACCTCGGTAACTTTACCGTTACTGATGTAGAAGCTGCTTACACAATGGGTGACGATCGCTATAACAACGGCATCTACAGATAAATCCTTTTTGAATTGACAATTTAGCCTCAGCCCACCCTATTTCTAGAGTGGGTTATTTTTTACTCGGTTATTGGTTATTTGTGTAGAGACGTTACATGTAACGTCTCTACAAAGATATTCAGTCAACCAACAACTATCAACTATCAACCAACAACCCTTGCTACAAAACCTCAACCATTTTGATGTCATAGTCGTAGGAGCCGGAGCCGCTGGACTCTACACGGCACTGTGTCTACCAAGCCACTTTCGCGTCGGTTTAATTGCAAAAGAAACGATAAATCTGTCTGCAAGTGATTGGGCGCAGGGTGGAATTGCTGCGGCGATCGCGGCTGATGATTCTCCTCAGTTGCATGTAGAGGATACGCTGCAAGCGGGGGCTGGGTTGTGCGATCGCGCATCTGTAGAGTTTCTGGCTCACAAAGCACCGGAATCCATTCAATCTTTGGTAGACATGGGGGTTGCCTTTGACCGTCGCGATCGCGAATTAGCATTAACCATAGAGGCTGCTCACTCCCGTCGTCGCGTCCTCCACGCCGCCGATACTACTGGTCGCCAGGTCATTGCTACCCTGACAGCGCGGGTTCTCGAACGCCAGAACATTCAAGTTATTCCCCAAACCATAGTTTTAAGTCTGTGGCTTAACCCCCAAACTGGACACTGTGAAGGTATTAGTCTCTTTGATAGCAATCGCATTCTCTGGTTGCGCGCTCGTGCTGTCGTCCTAGCAACAGGTGGCGGAGGTCAAGTTTTTGCCCAGACAACCAACCCCAAGTTGAGTACGGGTGATGGCGTGGCGATCGCTTGGCGGGCTGGAGCCATGCTGCGAGACTTAGAATTCGTCCAGTTTCACCCGACTGCTCTGACCAAACCTGGAGCAGACCGATTCTTAATCAGCGAAGCGGTACGCGGTGAAGGAGCGCATTTAATGGATGATACGGGTAAGCGCTTTGCTTTTGACTATCACCCAGCAGGAGAGCTAGCACCCAGAGACGTTGTTAGTCGTGCCATATACAGCCATTTGCAGCGTACCTCAGCCGATCCTGCTACTGCCTGCGTCTGGTTAGATTTGCGCTCGATCCCAGAGGCAAAAATTCGTCAGCGGTTTCCCAATATCGTTCAAGTGTGTCAGCACTGGGGCATCGATGTTTTTCAGGAGCCAATTCCAGTTGCTCCCGCCGCCCACTACTGGATGGGAGGAATTGCCGCAGATTTAGCGAACCGCACTTCAATCCCTGGTTTGTATGCTGTCGGAGAAACAGCTAGTACGGGAGTCCACGGCGCGAATCGTTTAGCAAGTAATTCTTTGCTGGAGTGTGTTGTCTTTGGGGCGCAAATGGCTCTGTTGAAAGATGAAGTAGAAGGGAGGAAGGATGAATACACCGGATCGGATTTTAGTCTTTACCCTTTGTCGTTTAGCCTGTCACAGAGTGATTGGCTGAGCCAGCAAACCAAAATTGAAGCTATCCGTTACGAACTGCCGCGTTTGGTTTGGCAGAGTGCGGGTATCTGCCGCGAACAGCAAGGATTAGAGCGGGCGATCGCGCAGGTACAATTGTGGCAACAAGCATTTATTACTCTGCCCTTGAGTCAGTTTTTGCTTCAACTTCCGCCTGGACAACCAGCCCATATCAATGTTTCCGATCTTTCAGCCAATCTTCCGACAAATTCTCTTGAGATAGAGCAGTCTTTGCGTCTGTGGAGCGAAACCCGCAATCTTCTTGATATTGCTTACTTAATTCTCAAAAGTGCTGCCTTTCGTACCGAAAGCCGAGGCGGACATTACCGCTTAGATTATCCTCATACCGATCCTCACTGGCAAGCTCATACTCTGATCCAGTACGAACAGTGGTGGAAATCCGAACCGACCGCAACTTAACAATTAATTTGCTTACCTCGTACCAGATCCGATTGTTCTACTAGGACTACCGATCGAGATTGGTGGTTGGTAGATCTGACTGATTTGGGCGATCGCCGGAGGAGCATCCGAGAAACTAGTTACAAAATTGACTAAGGTGTCAACACTGCCAGTAATCCAAAAAACAAGCAACTGCAAGCCAAGTACGACTGTAACTATAGTATTCTTGAGGCTGTCGGACATGGCTGTTGCTGAACTACTACGCATTTAGATACCTCGTATTTTATCTGACTTCCTCAGTGGTATTACTAGTTTTTAATTTGGTTTATGTAATTTTTATACATTAATAAACAGAATGTAGAGATATCTCTTATAGTTACTACAATCACATCAGGCAATTTACGGAACAGACATGATTTTATTCAGCCGCAAATTAAATTTCACTCCGTCTACAGATAGAAGAACTAGTCTCTCCAAAGAGAGAAGTAAAAATTGATGGTTCAAGTTAAGTTTTTAGAGCTAGAAAGCCCTTTCAGCTAAAAGTAACGTAGTTTTGCATCTATCTCACAGCAGAGATAAATAAAATGCTTGTTCTGTGGCAATTGAAGCTAATCCGTCTTTAGCAGGATTTACGTGTTGCGATCGTTAATACAAATTAGCTTTACAAATTAGTTTGACTAGAGATAGCAACTGCTATTTGATAGCAGTTTTTCCCTAGCTGCTTTGCTCGGTACATCGCAGTATCAGCCTGCTTAATCAGACTGTCAATGGTATCGCAATGCAGGGGGTAAACGCCAATTCCCACACTAGCTGTAATTGAAAGAGCTTGTTCGTTAAGCGCAAAAACCTCGGACAGAGTTGCCAAAATCTTATTTGCTACTTTTTCGGCAACGCTGACTTCTGGAATTGCAGGCAAGATAACGGTAAATTCGTCACCACCCAAACGAGAAACAATATCGCTGTGACGCAAACACCCAGATAGTCTTTGGGAAACAGCAACTAATAAGCGATCGCCCCAGTCATGTCCTAAAGTATCGTTGACCTGTTTAAAGCCATCTAGATCGATATACAATAGCCCTACCAACAACTGATGGCTTTGCGCCCAAGCAATTGACTGGTTCAGATGTTCGAGGAATAGCTGTCGATTTGGTAAACCCGTCAGTGGATCGTGTAAAGCCAGATGGCGGAGTCTTTGTTCGGAAAGCTGTAGCTCGGTATTATATTGGACTAAATCCGCTGTCTGACGCTTCAGTTCCTCTTCTAACAGCTTGCGTGCGGTTATATCTCGGATGACACCCACTAGATATAGATTGCCAGCCGCATCTCGATGGAGCGATCGCTTCGTAGAAATTAAATGAGTCGTCCCGCTGGCATCGCTAAATTCTTCTTCGTGTTCCATAGTCATGTTACTACGAAAAACCAGATCGTCCTGCTGGCGAAAAACTTCTGCTTCTTGGGGAGAAAAAAAATCGACTTCCGACTTGTCAATTAATTCTGCTAACGGATAACCAATCAGGCGACAGTAAGCTTCATTCAATACGATCCAACGATACTTTTTATTCTTGACAAAAATCGGATCGGGAATCGTATTAATTATCTCCTGTAAAAAATCTTTAGAGCGCTTGAACTCCTCTTGTAACTGAGCGTTGCCAGCAGTCATTAGACCGGATACAGCAAATAGCGCCAGTAAAGGTGGGATAACAGGCAGCCACCAACCTTGAAGAAAAGCAAGATAAGTAATGCTA